>JAACEJ010000139.1 GCA_011682565.1 Actinomycetota bacterium
GGTTTTGCCGGACTTGGTTTGGCCGGGAGCGGTGTGCTGAATAGCTATGCCTCAGATATACATAATAAAAATCTTTCAGCGAAGATAAGCAAATATGAAAAGAGACATAAACAATATTTTAATATGTCCGGTTATGCAGCGCCGAAAATAAGTACGGTAAGAATCGGCGTGATCGGCCTGGGACAACGCGGCCCGGCGCACGTGCAGACAATGAGTCGCATTGACGGGGTAGAGATTAAAGCCCTGTGCGACCTGCGGCCTGAAAAAGCTGTTGAAGCCAGGAAATTGCTGGAGAATACGGAGCATAATCCTGATTTATATGCGGGTACGCCGAATGAGTGGAAAAAACTATGCCGGCGCAGCGACCTCGACCTTGTTATTATTACCACCCCCTGGTATATGCACACGGAAATGGCGGTCTATGCAATGGAACAGGGCAAACACGCAGCCTCGGAAGTCCCTGCCGCTGCAACAATTGCGGAGGCATGGAAACTTGTAGAAACGGCTGAACGGACGCGAAAGCATTGTATGATGCTTGAAAACTATTCCTATATGCCTTTCCAATTGGTGATGTTAAATATGGCCAAAAAAGGATTCTTTGGCGAAATTGTCCATGGCGAGGGCGCTTATAATACCAGTAAGATGGCTAATAATTTCAATAAAAATAAATATTGGAATATGTGGTGGCTGCGTCAATACGGCTCGCGCAAAGGCAATATATATCCCACCCACGGCTTGGGCCCTATCGCTCAGATGATGGATATAAACCGTGGCGATAAATTTGAGTTTTTGGTTTCTGTGGAAAGCCGGGATTTTATGATGCAGGCCAGGGCGAGAGAACTGGCTAAAAGCGATCCCTTCTTTGACGAGTTTAAGGATTTGGATTACCGTGGAAATATGAATATCTCCATTATCAAAACTACCAATGGCAGCACCATTATGCTGCAGCATGATGCCACGACGCCTTCTCCGCACAACATGATTCATGGAATATACGGCACGCAGGGCGCGGCGCTTTACGACCCGCCGCCGCCAAGAATCGCTACCGGCCATCACAAATGGGTGCCGCAGGTAGAATTTGAACAGATAAAAAAGAAATACACACCAAGGATATTTCACAAATTAAATGAACTGTCGAAAAATAGCGGACATGGCGGTTCCGATTTGAAAATCGATTGGCGGCTAATCGACTGTTTGCATAACGGCCTGCCGCTCGACCAGGATGTTTATGATGCGGCGGCCTGGAGTTCGATTCTTCCATTGACGGAATGGTCGGTTTTAAATAATTCCAATTCCATTAAAATACCTGATTTTACAAGCGGCGCCTGGAAGACCAATAAACGCAATATGGATATAAATCTGGAGAGAGGCGGAAATACAAAGATTTTATTATAAAGTGATTGATGTTACCGGAAAGCGGACGAGATGACACACGAAAATCATAACGGACATATTAATAAAACGCTGCTGCCTGTGGATATTGTTTTGGCGCCGGAGTGGTGGAATAAGCACACGGGGATCACCTTTGATCCCGATTTTTTCTTTCACCCGGCACGCAGAATTGACGACGAGCAGAAAATGGAAAAAACATTATACGAACGCTGGGGGAAATACGGCCTGGGTTTAAATAAAAATAGAAAAAATCCCCAAGTTGGGGCAGTGCATCTTGCCTCAGGTTTTCTGCTGTCGGAAATGCTTGGCTGTGATGTGGAATATACGGACAATCATCCCCCGCAGGTTATTTCTTCGAGAAAGGATGATCTCACTCTGGATGTGGACGCTGCTTTTAAATCAGCTCCATTTAAAAAGTTTGAAAATATGCTGGATGCGTTGAAAAAGAGTTTCGGCTACCTGACAGGCGATGTTAACTGGGGCGGCATTCTCAATATTGCCCTGGATATGCGCTCGGAAAATATTTTTCTTGATATGATGATGCAGCCGCAGGAGTCCAAAATCTATTTTCATAAAATTGCAAAAGTTATTGAAAAGTTTACATTGGGCCTTGCCGCTGAAACGGGCACGACCTCCATTTCCGTTAACCGCAATGTCCGTCATTTAAAATACCCGATTTTTCTGCACTCCGAATGTTCACACACAATGATATCTACAGAAGATTATGCCCGATTTTTGATGGAATTCGATTTACAATGGAGTGAAAGAATCCGCCCCTTTGGCATTCATTATTGCGGCAGTGATCCCCACCGTCACGCGGAAAATTTTGCTAAAATCCCCAATCTCGATTTTTTGGATGTGGGCTGGGGCGGTGATCTAAAGATATTGCGCAAACATTTGCCGAATGCTTTTCTAAATATCCGTTTGAGTCCGGTGGAGATTGCAAAACAGTCTGCCGATGAGATTAGGGAAACCATTACACGCCTTGTAAGCGATTCCGCTAATCCCTACTTAACAGGTGTTTGCTGTATCAATATGGACGACAAGGTAAGCGATGAAAAAATCACTGCTATTTTTGAGACGGTGGAGGAATTGCGTAAATTGTTTGCCGGGAAAAGGAATTAGTAAGGTAGTAATTGATTGGGATACCGAGATTTCCGCGGAGGGTAAATTATAACTCTCAAGAAACTTGATTATGCCAACAAAAAAAGGACAAAATAATTAAAGACAGAATGATTACAGGCAAAACCATTTGGGGCAAAACGATTTTACAATGAAATAATGTGTTGAAATATTTATTAATCGCATCGGGAATCTTTTCGGCGTGGATAATTTTCAGACCTCGAAGGTTTCTCCCGAATGGAGTTTCTCGTATAGGATTAGCTTCGTTGCTTTTTCTGAATAAACGTGTTGGCTTTTTAATCAACTTTTATGTGTCGCTGGTCGAAGATAATGATTCGTAAAGTATCAAAAGGGAGGTAAAAAAATGAATGTTACCCGCCGTGAATTTTTAGAGTTGAGCGCCGCAACGACAGCCGGTCTCGCTCTGAGCAAAAAAGCGATAGCCGGGGGGGCTGCCGATCCCGTCCGCGTCGGCATCGTTGGAACCGGACGTAGAGGCAAGTCTTTACTAAAAACAATGCTGCAAATTGACAACATCAAAGTCCCGGCACTGTGCGATATTGACAGGGATGCACTTTCTATGGCACAGGACATTGCTGTTAAAGCGGGGCAGCCAAAACCGCAAGGGTATTCAAAAGATGAATACGTTTTCAAAGAACTGATGAACCGCGACGATCTCGACGCGGTGATCATTGCTACGCCATGGCATTGGCACACGCCTATGGCTGTCTATGGAATGGAGCATGGGAAATACGTCGGCGTTGAAGTCCCTGCTGCGATTTCTCTGGATGAGTGCTGGCAACTGGTGAACACTCATGAAAAAACCGGTGTGCCCTGCATGATGATGGAAAACTGGAGTTTTCGCCGCGACAATCTTGCAATTTTAAATATGATTCGCAAAGGCATGTTCGGCGATATTGTCCATTGCCATTGCGCCCATTCTCACGATTGCGTAGATCACTGGTTTTTCGATACGGACGGCAAGATACGCTGGGGTGGAGAATATTTGTTGAAATACAATCGCGATCAGTATCCCACCCACAGCCTTGGGCCGGTTTTAAGCTGGATGGACATCAATTGCGGCGATTCCTTTGATTACCTGACTTCTACAGCTTCCGATTCCAGGGGAATCAATGCGTATTTTTCAAGAAAGTTCGGACCTGATCATCCCAACGCCAAACGCAAATACAAACAGGGCGACATTGTTACAACGGTTGTTCGCACTAAAAAAGGCAAAACGATCGTTATCAATTACGATATGCAATTGCCCAGACCTTATGACAATCGCTGGCTGATCCAGGGGACGCTGGGACTTTACAATGAACAACGCAATTCATTGTACATTGTCGATAAAAGTCCGAAATACCACCAGTGGGAACCTTTCCCGCCTTACCAGGAAAAATACGAGCACAAATGGTGGCGGGAGATGAAACAAAAGGACGGCAGTTTTGGTCACGGTGGTACGGATTATCTTGAATTGAAACTATTTTTCGATGCGGTGAGAAATAAAACGCAGACCCCTGTGGATGTTTACGACTCGGTTGTGATGAGTTGCATCGTTCCGCTTTCAGGAGAATCCATTGCCAACGGCAGCGCACCCGTGAAATGTCCTGATTTTACCCATGGGAAATGGGAGACAAAAAAACCGGTATTTGCGGTGGAAGTATAAATGACTCATTTATATTTTGACTAATTTTACAGTAAAACTATGCCTTGAGAATTCAGGAAATTATTATGCCTGCAACCTTACTTTTTCATCAGGGCACGCTGATCCTGCAAAATTATTCCGGCGAGCCGGATCCGATGTGCTTGCGGTGGGATTCCCGCTCGCGGCAATGGCGGGCAAAGGCTATTTTCTACGACGAGATTGTTCGCTGGTTGCAATCAAAAAACGTGGCCTGTCTGGACTCTGCAAATGAAATTTCCCGTGTCAATCTTTCCCTTCGCATGAACGTCGATCTTTACCCTTATCAGCAGGAAGCCGTGCAAGCCTGGCGCCGGGCCGGCAGCCGGGGCAGTGTTTGTCTTCCTACGGGTTCGGGAAAAACCTGGGTTGCGCTCAAAGCAATGGAGGCAGTGGGAGTAAGCACACTCATCATTGTCCCCACTCTCGACCTCATGAATCAATGGTACGATTTGGTCACGAACGCTTTTGATGTCACCGCAGGTCTTCTGGGCGGCGGGTACCATGACATCCGTGATGTTACGATCACCACTTTTGACAGCGCAAGCATTCACATCGACAAATACGGTAATCGCTTCGGTCTTTTGATTTTCGACGAGGTGCACCACCTGCCATCGCCCAAAAATTCTTTCATTCCGGAAATGAGCATTGCCCCGTACCGGTTAGGCCTTACGGCAACATATAAACGGCCGGACGGATTGCACGGCAAACTGGAACAGTTGGTGGGAAATCCGGTCTATGAAAAAAGCATCAGAGATTTGCAAGGCGTACATTTGGCCGAATACAAGACGGTGAAAATACGGATAAAATTGACACCGCAAGAAGAAACGCAATACCGCTGCTATCAAAAAATCTATCTCGATTTTCTACGCAAAAAACAGATCAAATTTCATGGCCCGGATTTGGAAACCTTTTTGAAAGAAAGCGCCCACGATCCCCAAGCCAGGAAAGCGTTGCTGGCCAGAATGCAGGCACGGCAAATCATCATCGGAGCGAAACGAAAGCTGGAGAAACTCGCCTCTTTATTAAAGCTTCACTCTCGTGATCGGATACTGATTTTCACAGCGAGCAATGATCTGGTATACCAAATTTCGGAAACGTTTTTAATCCCGGCGATCACCCACCACACAAAAACACTTGAACGAAAGTGGGTTCTCGATGCTTTTCGCCAAGGCACATTGAGCGTGCTGGTTACATCAAAAGTATTGAATGAAGGCGTCGATATCCCAAAAGCGAACGTGGCAATCATCCTTAGCGGCAGCGCCAGCCCCCTGGAGCATTTGCAGCGGCTGGGACGTATCCTGCGGAAAGGAGAAAACAAGGAAGCCATCCTTTACGAGCTTGTGACCGGCGGCACTCAGGAAACGCAAATTTCCTACCGACGGAGACAATCCGATGCTTACAAGTGATCTGCTTCGCTACAACATCGACGAGAAAACCATCACTCCGCGCTATTTGACACGAAAGCATGCAGAATTTCACCTTAAACTCTCCCGCAAGCTGTTGGATATTTACAACCTGCACATCGGCAAAACGCGCAAAGAACTGGAACAAGCCCTGGATGCTTTTGAGCAAAACCAGGTGAGCTATAAAATTGTGCGCGGCCTGGTCAAAATCATCGACGGCTGCACTGAATATGCACCGGCTGAGGACATTGATTATTCCGCCGTTCGCAAACGATTTTTTGAGTATGTGGAAAATTTCCGTCCGGTTGTGCATCGCCCGGATTTAATTCACAAAAACACAAGTGATTTTGTGATAAAGAAATTCATAGCGGAAATCGGCTCTCTGCCGCAGCATTTGTACGGCGACTTGCCGGAGAATAAAAAGCTCATCAGATTTGTGCGCTCTTTTACGCCGGAAGAACTGATTCGGCGTTATAATCTCGCGTTGGCACAGGGCTTGTTATACCGCTGCTACCGAATGCATATCCGGGTTTGGGACAGTTATAAAACCGTCTTTCATTATATCAAACTAGCACGATTGATGCACGCAATCCGGCGGGAAGAGGATCATTACTACATCATGATTAACGGCCCCTTTTCGCTTTTTCGAAAGACACAAAAATACGGCATAAACCTGGCCATGTTTCTCCCCGGTTTGATGCTGGCGCAGCACTGGACCATGCAAGCAGACGTAAACACCGACCAGGGGCGGCGGATTTTTACACTCGATCACAACTGCGGTTTGACGGGTTATTATAAAAAGGACAGCCCCTTTGACAGTGCCGTTGAAGAAGCTTTTTACAAAGGTTTCAGGAAACAGAAAACTCTATGGGCAATTCAGCGAGAGGGTGAAATTATTGATCTCGGTGACACGGTGCTTATACCGGATTTCACATTCGAGCATGCGGATGGTCGTTCTGCGCTGCTGGAAATCGTCGGGTTTTGGACGCCGGAATATCTGCACAAGAAACTGGACAAACTTGCCCGCGCCAATCGCCGGAATTTAATTGTGGCCGTTAACGAAAAGCTCAACTGCTCAAAAAGCGATTTCAATGGCCCGGTTATTTTTTATAAAACACGGGTAAAGGCGGTAGATGTGCTGAAAATTTTGGATGATCTGCTCCCTGTGTGATTTTATGGATTATTTCAGAATGCTGATTTTCTGCTGCGTATGGATGGGCATCGTAAATACACCGAATGGTGTGTTCAAATCGGCTGTACCCTGAACGGCGCAGTCCACATTTTTGCCCATTAGTGCCGAACGTAAAGAGGAAGCCAGCCCGGAAAAACTGAGCGAAATGGGCAGTTTTATTTCTCCCGATCCTTTTTTCGGTATGGATGCAAGATTCTGTGAAATGCCTTTGGCAACCTGCGTTCCCGCCAAAGCGATCTTGTAATCGAGTTTGCCGATATCAAAGCCAAAGACGTTTTTGTTTTCAATGCCGATGCCGAGCACCATATCAATGCCGGTGAAACCGAGCTTGTTGATTTTTAATCCCTTGAAAGAAATTTTCGGAATCCTGACGTTTGGCAATGAACCTGTTTTGCTGAAAGGAATTTGGAATCCGGCCAAAATGCCGCCGGGTTTAAAGTGTCCTTTTAAATTGTAGGAAAGCGAATCCAGCGATTTCGTTTCTTTGGCCAGTTTGTAAATTTTATTAAAATCGAGCGTGATGGGAATCCCAACATGGCTGTTTCCTGTGCCGGCAATTCTGATATCCCGCGTTTCATTTCCGGTAAGAAAATCCTTTCCTTCGAGTGAGAAAGCATAATCAAATCCCGATAACTGAATGCCGAACGGGTTGGGATTATTTATCAATAAATTAAAATCGAGACTGATGTTCTGAAACGAAGCACCGGTAACCTTGACCGAATCGATTTTGACTGAAGGGGGTTGTACTAATTCTTTAACGGCTGCGCAGCCCAGTAAAAGGATAAAGCCGACCAATAAAAAGATAGAAATAGTTTTCATTTTTCATTCTTTCTTTAATAAAGTAATTCGTGAAAAGTCGAAAAGCATATTATCGCAAGGAGCGGAGCGCGAGTTTACCCCGAATTATCGGGGAAGGGATCTTTAAAAAACTGCACCTTAACCGACATCCAGATTGCTTC
>JAACEJ010000140.1 GCA_011682565.1 Actinomycetota bacterium
CACCTTCAAAATTCGTTCTTTGCAATTCAGTGGAAATCTTTTGCACTTCCTCAATAAACTTGACACGTCCCAAAGTGAGATGCGGCGAAAACTCGCGCTGATCCTTTTCAAAACCTTCCTTTTCCAGCGCATTATCGATTCGATCATGCAATTTCACGAGCGTACCGCTCGTTTCTTCTACGCCAATCCAGTAAACACGAGGACGTTTGAAATTTGGAAAAGCACCTGAACCCGTCAATTTTATTTTGAACGGTGCAAAATCCTGAACGATTGGTTTGAGACGTTCGGCAATGTTTGCAATAGTCGCTTTTTCTACATCGCCAAGAAATTTGAGCGTCAGATGAATGCCCTCGGGTTTGACCCAGCGGACACCCCGACCAAAAGTTTTAATATAGTGCTGGTAATCGCGTACTTTTATTGTCATTTCCCGTGAAAGTTCAATACAGATAAAAGTGCGTATAGATGCCATTTTCCTTTCCTATCCGAGTTTCTCTCTTAACAAATTAAGCGCTGCGGTAACCGAACGTTCTTTATTACCCAGTCGGTCGCTTAAAAAATTGAAACGTTTGGCAATCGTTTCGTTTACATCCGAATAGCCGATGAAAACGAGTCCGACAGGTTTTTCCGGTGTTCCACCTGTCGGCCCGGCGATTCCGGTTGTGGACAGTCCATAATCCGTAGCGGCAGTTTTGCGCACGCCTTCGGCCATGGCTTGAGCAACTTGCGCACTTACCGCACCGTGTTCTGCGATCAGCGTTTCAGATACACCCAGCGCCTGCATTTTTGCCTGATTGCTGTAGCTTATAATGCCACGGTCGAAAAATTTGGAACTGCCGGAAATATTTGTCAAATTATTCGCCAATAAACCGCCGGTGCATGATTCGGCAACCGCCAGTGTCTTTCCCCGTTGCGTTAAAATATTTGCCACAACCTGCTCAAGAGAACATTTTCCGGAAGCGTAAATATAAGATTCGATATTTTTTCGCAGTAAAATCTCCGCATGCTTCAACGCATCCCGAGCCGCCTTTTGCGTTTGCCCTTCCGTCATCAAACGCATTTTTACTCCCGAAGGAGAAGGTAAGAAAGCGAGCCTGGCATATTTTTCAATTTCGGCAATAGCACCAATTTTTTGAAACAGTGTGCTCTCGGCAATGCCCGTTGTGCAATAAATTTGAAAAAGGATCGTACGCTCTCCACGTTTTTCCCGAAGCTGTGGAATAACGAAACGCTTCATCATCGCTTTCATTTCCATTGGGACACCGGGCATCACATAAAAAGTGACGCCGTTACGATCGAAAATCAACCCGGGTGCAGTACCATTATCGTTGAAAATGACTTTTGCTTTTTCCGGAACCAGTGCCTGATCCCGGTTCACTTGAGACATTAATATTCCCCGCTTTTTGAAACGAGCTTTAATGTTCTCCAGAACTTTCCGGTTCAGAACCATTTTTGAATCAAAATACCGGCTGATCACTTTTTTGGTGATATCGTCATGTGTTGGTCCCAAACCGCCGGTAATCAGGACAACATTCGCGCGCGATTCTGCGATTTTAAGCGCTGTTTCGATATGCCCGGCATTATCCCCAGCAGTTGTCACCCAATCCACGCGAATACCTGCATTGAGAAGTTGTTCTCCCATCCAACCGGCGTTGGTATTGATCGTTTGCCCGATCAAGAGTTCGTCACCAACAGATATAATTTCAGTGTTCATTTTCAAAATAAATCAGACCTTTATAAAAACCCGGAAAACGATTTGCAGTAAAATATTTCCATAAATTCCGGCGATGACATCGTCGGTCATAACGCCCCAGCCGCGAGAAAGTTTTTCCGACTGTCTCGCCGGAGCCGGTTTGATAATGTCGAAAACACGAAATGCGACAAAGGCAGCGATGTAAATAATTCCTGTTTTCGGCAATGCAATGACCGTCACCATCATGCCGACCACTTCATCCCAATTGATTTTTCCGGCATCATGTTCCCACACATCTTCCGCCAATGTTGCCGCCCATATTCCGACAAAATAGAATGCAATTGTGGCAAGGATCAGCGTAAACAGAGAGATCGGTGGCAAAAACCAGAGCACAACAATTGCGACGAGAGCGCCAACTGTTCCCGGCGCGATGGGAAAAAATCCGCTGCCAAAAGTAGTTGCTAAAAAACACGCAGCGGCCTTGTTTTGATTTTTCATAGAGACCTTTTTGATTAAATTGTTACTCTTCCCTCCAGAGCGCGAGACAGAGTCACTTCATCCGCATATTCCAAATCCGCGCCCACCGGGATTCCCCGGGCAATACGCGTAATTTTTACATTAAAAGGTTTGAGCAGTTTTGCAAGATAAAAGGCTGTGGCCTCTCCTTCAGTACTTGGATTTGTTGCGATGATGATTTCCTGCACACTCTCATCAACTCTCGCTAACAATTCTTTGATATGCAGATCATCCGGGCCGATTCCATCCAGCGGCGAAAGTACGCCGCCGAGAACGTGATACAATCCTTTGTATTCGCCGGTTTTTTCCAGAGCGACAACGTCGTTTGCCTCTTCAACAACACAGATGATTGAGCGGCTGCGCGTTTCGCTGGTGCATATCGGACACGGATCCTGCTCCGTAATATTGAAGCAAATCGAGCAGTGTCGTACTTTGATTTTTAGATCGATGAGTGATTGTGCAAGCGCGTTCACTTCTTCCTCGGAAACTTTTAAGAGATAGAAAACATGTCGCTGCGCCGATTTTCTGCCAATGCCGGGCAATTTGCTCAACTCATGAATTGCACGTTCAACAGCTTCTGAAGAATATCTCAAATTTAGCTCCGATAAAAATTAAACCAAAATCCCGAAAACCTAAACTCAGGGTTATTCCGACCGGTAGATTTTCGGGATCATCATTAACAGAATGCAAAGTATTTTATTAAAAACCGGGGAATTTCATGCCGCCCATCATATTCGGCAAACCGCCGGTAACCTGCGACATTTCTTCTTCGGCTTTGGATTTGGCATTTTCCAGGGCCTGATTAACGGCAGCCAACACCAGGTCTTCCAGCATTTCCACGTCTTCCGGATCAACAACCTCAGGATCGATCTTGATCTCTTTTAACTCCTGCGCCGCATTGGCGGTTACCGTAACCATACCGCCGCCGGCTGTCCCTTCAACCTGTATATTTGCAAGATTGGCACTTACCCGTTCCATTTCTTTTTGCATTTTCTGAGCTTGTTTTATCAGTCCGCCCATATTTTTCATTTTATTTCTCCTTAATCAATCAATTCGGCATCAAATGTTTCAACAATTTTTTTTACGATACTATTCTCTTCGAGGAGTTGCGAAAATTGGGTTTTCTTGTCTACGCGAGCCGGGATTTTTCTTACTTTGTCCAAAACACCCTGTTCATCCTTCACGCACCGAAGTATTAATTTTACATTGAGAATTTCCGCAATGAGCTTTTCAATAACCTTTTGGCTCCGCTCAATAGAATTGATATGAAATCCGTTTTGTGCGCCAAACGTGACAACCAGAGTTTTCCCCTCCAACTGCGTCGGCCATCCTTCACTTAAAAAAGATCCCAGTGCAATCTTTTTCTTTTTAACGTACTCGACGATCTCTTTCCAGCGGCTTTCTATTTCTGAAAATTCAATCGTAACCGGCTCTTGTTCCGTCTCCGCTTCATGAACGGGTGGCTGTTTTTTCAGAGTTTCCAGTCTTTTGGAGAACGGAGATAATGAATCTGCTCGCGCGCCATTTGAATCCGCAATTCCGGAACTGGCAGAAGAAGTAGCCATACCAATATAAGGGGTATGAGATGCGTTGTTTACAATGGGAGGATGGTTTACAAGGGCTTGCTGCTCAGATTTTTTTTTTATATCCTCGATATTGTTCAAAAGCTGCGAAAGCTGCACACTTTTCGTCAATTTAATCATTTTAACCAGAGCAACTTCCAAATGCAACCTGCCGTTTGAACTCCGCCGAATCAGGTTTTCTGCGTCGGCTGCAATTTTTATCAGGCGCAACAGATCTTCCACTTGAAAGTCGTCTGCTTGTGAAAAATATCTTTTTCCATGTTCCTCAGAAACGTCGAGTTCCCGTGCACTATGAGTAGCTTTGGCAACTAAAATATTGCGGAAATGTTCTGCCAGCCCGATCAGAAATTCGTTAAAGTTATATCCTTCAGTAAAGATCATGTTCGCCAGATCGACCCCACCGTGGACATCTCCTTTTTTAATTAAATTGGAAACCTGAAAAAACAACTCCTGATCGATAATGCCAAGAAGGTCGGCAACCTGCGCTGAATCAATTTTTGTTCCGGCAAAGGCAATAACCTGATCGAGGATGCTCTCACCGTCGCGCATACTGCCATCTGCCTTATTTGCGATGAGGCGAAGCGATTCTTCGTCAATCTCGATTTTTTCTTTTACGGCAAGTTCCCGTAACTGATCGGCAATGCTTTTATTTGACATTCTCTTAAAATCAAATCGCTGGCAGCGGGAAAGAATCGTGGTCGGAACTTTGTGCGCCTCTGTAGTCGCAAAGATGAATAATACATTCGTGGGTGGTTCTTCCAGTGTTTTCAATAATGCGTTGAAAGCTTCGTTGGTAAGCATGTGTACTTCATCGATAATGTATATACGATGTTTGCCGGGATTGGGTGAGTAACGCAGGCTCTCTCGCAAGTTGCGGATTTCATCAATACCGCGATTAGATGCACCATCAATTTCAAAGACATCGAGACTGCGGCTTTCATTGATTTCAATGCAGGATGAGCATTTGTTGCAAGGTTTTGTGGTTGGGCCGTGTTCGCAATTAAGGGCTTTGGCCAGCAGTCTCGCCACCGTCGTTTTGCCAACGCCGCGAGGCCCTGAAAAAAGATAGGCATTGGCAATGCGATTTTGCTCGATTGCGTTTTGCAGGGTTTTCGTGACATGCTGCTGCCCCACAACATCATCGAAAAACATGGGGCGATATTTTCTGGCCAGAACAACGTAAGACATGCGGCAACTCGAATTCGGGAATAATTGTCAGACGGGGAATTTATAAGGCTGTGCACCCTTCTTCGATCCCTCTCTCATTGCATCGCCCGGGCAGCCAACTCCAGCCAAGTATTCCTGCGGCACATAGATTAAATGCTTACCGCTGCTACCTTCCGGTCCTGACGGGGTTGGGCACGTCTCTATTGCGCAGGGCTTGGGCTATCAACATCACTTACCGGGACGAACTACAATAATGAGTAAACCTCAGAAGGGAATTCGACCCTGCTGTAGCGGGTTGCAGGTTACAGGGCACCGCTAACTCCCCATCTAGCACAGCCAAGTGGAGCCGATGGGATTCGAACCCACGACCTGTACGTTGCGAACGTACCGCTCTCCCAACTGAGCTACGGCCCCAAAATAATTACAAAAATACATGCGGAGAGGGCGGGATTCGAACCCGCGGTAGGGGGTGCCTACACACGCTTTCCAAGCGTGCTCCTTAAGCCACTCGGACACCTCTCCAGAACACTTGCACTCTAAATTTTAGGGGGTGTCTACATCCCGATTATCATCGGGACTCCTTAAGCCACTCTGACACCTCTCCAATGAATACAATTTGTGAAAACAACCCTTTTGGTAACAGTTTTACTTCAACAAATCCTTCTTTTAATCTCGGGAAAAAATCAAGATTTGCAATTTTTAAAAGTATTTCTGACTTTACGATTTATGTTTCCGCATTGTATTCCTTCATAAATCAAAAATCGTTAATCCTCATTCGTAAATCAACCTTTTAATTAGCAAACAGAGAAAAGCGAACTATTACCTGTTTGTAAACAATCAAAGAACAAAATACAAGCGGAGAGGCAGGGATTCGAACCCTGGGTACCCAAAGGGTACAACGGTTTTCGAGACCGCCCGATTCAACCACTCTCGCACCTCTCCGAAAAATATGGCTTTTCAATCGCCGCGCTGACGAATCTCTGCAAAAAAATCCTGAAGAATTTTTTTGCACTCTGGCTCTAAAATTCCGCGTATAATGTTTGTATGTATATCCAGGCTGCCCGTATTTGCAATTTGCACAGCCGAGCCGCACGCCCCATAACGGGGATCCGTTGCTCCGAAAATAATGGTCGGAATTCGTGCCAAAAGAATAGCGCCGGCGCACATCGAACAGGGTTCTAAAGTGGCATACAAAACAGTGTCATCCAGACGCCAGGAGGCCAGCGAATTTGCCGCAGAGGTAATTGCTAACATTTCTGCATGCGCCGTGGGATCCTGCAACCTCTCGACCAAATTGTGGCCGCGCCCGATGATCCGTCCCTCATGTACAACGACCGCACCGATCGGTACTTCATTTTTATCCCGAGCCTTCCGGGCTTCCTGCAATGCAAATCGCATCCACAGCGTGTGATCATCCATAACGATATAAAAAAAGCGCGCCCGGAGGAATTCGAATCCCCAACCTTCTGATCCGTAGTCAGATGCTCTATCCAATTGAGCTACGGGCGCGTTTTTAGTTTACTGGTTAAAAATTGATGATGTTTTAAAAGAACGTATGCAGCGCGTACGGGATTCGAACCCGTGCTACCGGCGTGAGAGGCCGGCGTCCTAGACCCCTAGACGAACGCGCCAAAGCTTATAAATATAATAACTGCGAGTGAAAAAGTCAACGTTTTTGATATTTTGTTTGTAAATGAATACACATAACACCCTGTAAGTGAGGTTACTTTTAAAACTACATCTTGATTGTTTAGCGAATTTTCGATAGTTTTCGAGTCACTTTAATGATCGAGAGAAAATGCTCTGCAATTTCTACATTATATTCATTCTGTTGTATGCTGCGATTATCGTCGGTCTTCTGTTGGGTATCGGAAAAGCTCGGCGCAGAATAATGCCAAATATCGATACCTGGCCGGACATTTCCATAATCGTACCGGTACGTGATGGAGAAGAAACAATAAGTCAATGCGTGAATGCGCTCGTGGTTCAGGATTATCCCGGGAAGAAATTGGAAATACTTGTTGTTGATGATCATTCCCGTGATCGTTCTTTGGAGATAACAAAAAAGCTGGCCTCGCAGTATTCGTTTGTAAAAGTACTGGAAAATGAAAAAAACGAAAATTGGGCGAGTTCTAAAAAATCCGCTCTGGAAACAGCTGTTGCAAACGCTTCCGGCTCGATCCTGCTGTTTACCGATGCGGATTGCGTAGCGCCGCGGACCTGGGCAAAAGCTATGGTTCCACGTTTTTCAATGGAAACGGGCCTGGTTGCCGGGTTCTCGCCCCAGCGGGCAGCGGGGAAAAAATCATGGAATGGATTTCTCTTTCTGGACACCCTGGCAGCCGCTTTTGTTGCCGCCGGCAGCATCGGCTGGGGCCGGGGCATTACATGTGCCGGGCGAAATGTTGCCGTCCGTACTGAAACGTTGCACGATGTGGGGGGGTACGAAAGCACGCCGGATTCTCTTTCCGGTGATGATGATTTTTTATTACAGACTATATCAAAAAACCCAAATTGGCAGGTCGGCTATTGTTTTGATCCTGCTTCTTTTGTGAATGCCGAGGGGCCAAAAAATCTTAAACACTTTATCCGCCAAAAGCAGCGGCATATTTCAGCCGGCAAGCACTATAGTTTTTATGCGCAACTGGGATTTGGGCTTTATCATTTTTTGAATTATTTGCTGTGGATTTCAGCTTTTGTCGGCGTTTTTGTGGATGCCGGATTGATCGTACCTTTGGCTATAAAAGTAATTGTTGATTACGGTGCTTTTGGTTATTTTGCCGGGAAA
>JAACEJ010000141.1 GCA_011682565.1 Actinomycetota bacterium
AAGATCGTCGAGTCCCAAAGAAAGAATTGCGGAATGGATGAGTTCCTTTTCGGGCACGCCGGTGGTTTTGCCCTGTTTTGCTAAAAAATATCGTCCGGCTTCCAGCATGGCCCGCAATGGAATCAGCCCGACCAGCTCGCTGCCCGTAACACGGACACCCAGGTCATCAGCCAGTTTGCAGCACTCGTCGAAAACGATATGCGGCGGCGTCACTTTGTAATTCGTCAGATTCATGGAAATCTGGGCACGGCCAAAATCTTCCATATACCAGCCCACGGCTTTACAGAACTTGAACTTTCCCGGAACGCGCAACGCCACGCCATTTTCATCGCGAATAATATTTCCCCCGGCATCGCGTTTTGCCCGACCGCGCTCACGAATTGAAAAAGCGATTTCATTGGCAGGCTTTCTGTCGCGGGTGTTCAAATTGATATTGTAAGCGATAAGAAATTCCCTGGCGCCGATAGCCGTTGCCCCGGATTTTGCATTAAAAACAGCCGGGCCAAAATCCGGTTGCCACTCCGGGTTCCGGAGTTTTTCCGGCAGACCTTCATATTCTCCGGCGCGAACATTAGCCAGATTTTCCCGTTCCGGTCGGGAGGCAGCCTGCTCGTAAAGATAGACCGGAATCCCAAGCTCATCGCCAACACGTTTTCCCAGTTTTGCCGCCAGTTTCGCACAATCATCCATCGTAACGCCGGTGACCGGAACAAAAGGACAAACATCTGTTGCTCCCATTCTTGCGTGCGCACCTTTGTGCTGCGCCATGTTGATGACCTCCGCGGCTTTGGCAATGGCTTTGAATGCCGCCTCGACAACAGCGTCCGGCTCGCCGATAAAAGTGACCACTGTGCGATTTGTGTCTTTGCCGGGATCAACATCCAAAAGTTTGATCTCTTCCACAGATTTTATCTCATGGGTAATTGCATCGATTTTGCTCATGTCGCGTCCTTCACTGAAATTGGGGACACATTCAACCAGTTTTAGCATAATTCCACTCCTTTATTTGCAAGGGGCTGAAGCCCCTTGTTCTATCGAAAAGTTAAAATGTTATGCAAAACTTTTTGCTCGTCATGCTCGTCGAGATCGATCCAGTGAATCCTCGAATCACGGCGAAACCACGTCAACTGACGTTTGGCGTAACGACGCGAATTCTGCCTGATCAGACGGATCATTTCATCCATAGAGACAGCGCTGTCCAGATAATCGAAAACTTCTTTATAGCCGACGGTTCGCAGCGCATTAAGTTCCGGGCCCCATCCCCTTTTCCTTAGCGAAACAACTTCATCGATTAAACCCTTTTCGATCATCTTATCGACGCGGCTGTTGATGCGCTCGTAGAGCACCTCGCGTTTTCGCGTTAAACCAATAAAAATAATGGAGAAATCAGCAGGCGTTTCCCCACCTTCCTGAAACGCAGAGAGGGGCTTTCCGGCGATTTCGTAAACTTCGAGAGCACGAACCACCCGCTGCGTGTCATTGGGGTGCAGACGTGCAGCGGATTGGGGATCGATCTTTTGAAGATAAGCAAACACATTCTCCGCACCCTCTTTACGAATACGCAGCCGCCATTTTTCCTTAACTTGCGGGTCCGAAATTCCGGGCGCAAAAAGTCCGTCTACGAGAGCACGAATGTAAAATCCGGAGCCTCCCACAACAATCGGCACCTTATTTTCGCTAAGCAGATTCTTGATACAGGCTCTGGCCTCACATCCATATTCTCCGGCGCTGTAATATTCATCCGGGTTGCGTACATCGATAAAATGGTGGGGGATTTGCTCAAGCTCATGTTTGGCAGGTTTGGCGGTACCGATGTCCATATATCGATAAACCTGGCGAGAATCCGCCGAGACGATTTCCCCGCCCAGAGAGCGGGCAAGCCGCAGGGAAATTTCGGTCTTTCCGACTGCCGTAGGGCCGACGATGAGAAGGACTTTCATTTTCTGTCAAATCTTTTGTCAAGTTCATCAATTGAAATCGTAATCATTACCGGGCGTCCATGGGGACAAAAATAGGGATTTTGCGTCGTGAACAATTGATCGATCAAGGCGTTCATCGCTTCAGGCGTCAATCTTTCCCCGGCCATAATTGCGGAGCGGCAGGAAAAACTTTTTGCCACACGTTCCTGAATATCGATTTCCGTGCCCTGATTGGTTCTGTATTCATCAAGAATATCCAGCAAAATTTTATTTTCACTGCGGATACGCATGCCGCTGGGGACGCCTTCCACCACCACCGTTTTACCGCCAAATCCTTTGAGGATAAAGCCGATCTTTTCCAGAAAAGGCAAAATTTCCATCAACGCTTCATAATCTTCGGATGACAAATCAATCGTCTGCGGGAAAAGGAGCTGCTGGGACGGCATATTTTTCGCTTTGAAACTGGCTTTTGCTTTTTCATAAAGAATCCGCTCGTGCGCGACGTGCTGGTCGATGACAACAAGACCACTTTTAATCTGCGAAAGAATATACTTGTTATGCAATTGCCAAACGATGGCGCCGTCATTTTGTCTGGCCTGCGCGGGTGGTTCCGGCGATTGAACAGGAAACGGAGAGGCATCCTGGGACGGTTCAATCGTTAACGGCAACGACTGCTGTGACTCCTTTTTATGTGCATCGAAATTCATCTGTGCGCGTCCAGCGGTAAATTGCCGCATGTCATCAACGAGGGAAGAACCAAATCTCCGGTCGAAATCGCTGTGCGACGCAGAGCGGTTATGCTGTATATCAGGTATGATATTATCCGTGATCAGCGCACGTTTGACTGCACCCCGCACCAGGGAATACATCATTTGCTGGTCGGCAAACTTTACTTCACTTTTTGTGGGGTGTACATTCACGTCCACACGTTCGGGATCAATTTCAAAAAAAAGGATATAAAGAGGAAATGTTCCTTTAGGAATGGATTCCCCAAACGCAGCAAAAAGTGCGGCACTGATTGTACGATCGTTCACATAGCGTTTGTTGACAAAAAGATACTGGTCGTTGCGCGACTTGCGCAGGACATCAAAATTCCCAACAAAACCGGTAATTTTCATCACCGCCGTATCATCATTCACTTCTATGAGATTCTCCCCCACCCTGCTGCCGAGAACCCGGCCAATTCGCTCTTTTAGCGGTGCCGGTTTGAGATTGAAAATCTCGTTACCTTCATTGACAAGCGCAAATCCTGTATCGGGGTTGGCCAAAGTGAACCTGTTGAGCATAGCCAAAATATGACGATATTCCGTGGAACCGGCGCGGAGGAATTTTCTTCTCGCCGGGGTATTATAGAAAATGTTTTGCACGGCAAGGGACGTTCCGGGGTTGCCGCCGGTGTGCTCGACGCGCTGCACCGTACCGCCCTCGATAATCATCAACGTTCCCTCGATACTGTCGTGCGGCACCGTTTTCAATTCCACACGGGAAACGGAAGCGATGCTGGCGAGTGCTTCTCCCCTGAACCCAAGGGTTGATATTCTCCCGACGTCACGATACGAGGCAATTTTGGATGTAGCATGTCTTTGAAACGACATGATCGCATCCTGCTCGTTCATACCGCTGCCGTTATCGATAACCTGAATCAACTCTTTACCGCCATCTTTAATGATGACCGTAATACGATCTGCCCCGGCATCAATGGAATTTTCGATCAACTCCTTGACGACGGAAGATGGTCTGTCGATAACCTCCCCGGCAGCAATTTTATTAATTAAATTTTCGGGAAGAACTTTGATTTTATTTTCATTCACAAAACACACTCGGGATAGCATTTAAAAATTAAGCACTAATTATACCTAATTTGTTCATCAATTTCAAGTGCAATTTGGAGGCGCAGAAATGAAAAGACGGAAAGTGTTCGCCATTGTTTCGAAAAACAGAGAAGTCCGCACAGAAAAGATGATACGGGTCAGCGTGCTTCAACTTGAAAGTTATTCGAAAGAGACTTTTTTGTGGAAAAGGCGATGCTCGATGATTTCCTTAATATCCATTTTTAAAAGTTTCTCGATCTCCGGCAATGCTTCCCGGGCAGCGGTTTCACCGAGAGCGACGATTTCCTTAATATTTCTGAAATCATACCACAATATCCGTCCCACTTTTGGCCGAAGGACAAGATCGGCGCCGGCAAGGCGTTCCTGAGTGAGATGGTATGTGGCAATTTCATCCGATCTGTACAGGATGTGTAAGGCATTGGATATCGGCCCGATTTTACGAACACATTTGGATACATTTACAGCAATGATACGGTCGGCACCGCGGTCTTTGAGTACATGAACCGGCACACTGTCGGAAGTGCTCCCATCGATTAAAAGATGGTCGTCGATTCTTACCGGCGGAAAGATTGCCGGAATAGCCGAGCTTGCCATAATCGCCTTTTTCAGACTGCCCTTGTCAAGGATGATCTCCTGGCCGGATAACAGATCGGTGGCAATGGCGGAAAACCTGATGGGGAGGTTTTCGATGGACGTGTCGGTCAATGGTGCAAAAATTTCATCGACCATTTCCGCATCGACAAAGGCAGTATGATTGATGATTTTTAGCAGGGATAAACGGGTTTTTAAATATGTAAAAAAATGATCCCTGTGCTCATGGCTTAGGCCTTCAAACAAGTAAGATGATTTTTTGTAAATCTCATCAAAAAGAGGCTGTTCGGTCAGATGGTTAGCGAAATCTTCTACGGCTCCGGCACTTTGCAAAAAGGCATAAACGCCGCCGACAATTGCGCCAATGCTCGATCCGGCAATACCGGATAAAGGGATTTTTTCACGCTCAAAAACTTTTAGCACGCCAATATGAGCGAGACCTCGCGCACCACCTCCGCCAAGTGCCAACCCTATTTTTGCTTTCATTGACTATCTCCAGATTTTTATTTTTTATGACCAGAGCAAATCCGGACTGATATCGAGGATATTATTGCGATCCTGCCGTCCTAATGTAATAAAAATTGTACTTGATTGCCAATATAAATTAAGTAAAACTGGTTGCTTCTTTTGGGTCGGTTATCTATATTATTAGAACATGAAGAGTAAACTGAAAAACTATTTTATTCACATAGGTCATTCGACGGTATTATTTTTCCAATCTTATGGCAAGCTGACCATCATGTTCTTCAGATCCTTTGTCGCCATGAGAAAAATACCATTTTACATTCCACAAATCATCGAACAATTTATTGATATTGGCAGGCATTCGTTGCCGATCATTACCATTACATCTATATTTATCGGGCTCGTACTCGGGGTGCAAATCGGGACGCAAATCAGTTCCACAACGCCGCCCTGGGTTGAGGGCGGTTTGATACTGCGTTCGATTCTGCTGGAGATGGGACCTGTCGTAACAGGTCTCGTGCTTTCCGGTCGTGTTGCATCGGGCATTGCCTCGGAACTGGGCGCGATGAAAGTGACCGAACAAATCGATGCGTTGCGCATTATGGCCATCGACCCCATCGAGTTTTTGGTTATGCCGCGGCTTTTGGCCGGAATGATCGCCGTCCCTGTCCTCCTGGTCTTTGCCGATACTTTTGCCATCCTGTCCGGCTTTGTTTCCTCCTATTTCACAATCGATCTCAATTGGATTGGTTTTGTAAAAGGTATGCGCCATGTCTTTGATGCAACCGATGTTTACACAAGTTTAATAAAAGCTCTGATTTTTGGCATGGTCATTATAACCATGGGTTCCTTTTTCGGCTTAAATTCCAAAAGAGGTGCCAAAGGTGTGGGCGTATCCACGACGCTTGCGGTTGTTTGGGCTTCAATAGGAATCCTTGTTCTTGATTACATCATTTCAGCAACTTTGTATTTTATATGGTAACGATTGAGCACTTACATAAGCAGTTCGATAAACGAGTGATTCTGGAGGATGTGAATCTTTCCTTGAACGATGGGGAAGTGCTGACAATAATCGGCAAAAGCGGAACGGGGAAATCTGTCTTGTTAAAATCCATCATCGGATTAATGAAACCGGATTCCGGTACAATCACCATGGACGGGCAGGTCATTTCAGACTTTACAGAAAATGAATACAACTTGCATGTGCGCAACCAAATGAGTATGGTTTTTCAGGAGGGCGCTTTGTGGGATTCAATGACCGTTGGGGAAAACGTCGAGTTGGCTCTCAGAATCCACAAGCACCTTTCGGAAGATGAACGAAAAAAAATTGTAGCCGAAACTTTAATGATGGTTGGATTGGGACATATTGAAAACGAATATCCTGAAGACCTCAGCGGCGGAATGATAAAAAGAGTGGCCATTGCCCGCGCCGTTGCTACCCGGCCCAAATACTTGCTTTACGACGAACCGACAACCGGTCTGGATCCTGTTCTTTCAAACGTGATCGACGGTTTGATAGCGCAACTGAATAAGGAACTCGATGTCAGTTCGCTCATCATCAGTCATGACATCGAAAGCATTAAGAAAATCTCCGACCGGGTCGCCATGTTGTATCAGGGAAATATTATTCACACATGCAGAGCAGAGGATATGTGGAATCAACGTAATGATATCTTTAATAAATTCATTCATGGGGAAGTGGAGTTTTTATGAAAATAAAGACAAACGAACTGATGATTGGTGTTTTCGTTTCCACTGCCACTCTCATTGTAATTTTTGGCATCCTATGGCTCGGAAGATCAAATTTTTTTGTCAAGGGATTGCACATTAATTTGATTGTACCGGATGCCCAGGGATTAAATGTTGGCGATCAGATTTTTTACAGAGGCCTTAGCGTTGGCAGCGTGCAATCGGCTGAATTAGCTGATCGTGGCATTCTTTTAAAACTCAAAATTGAACGGGCAGCGCAAATCCCCAGGGATTCGAAATTCAGCATTAAAGAAGTAGATTTATTGGGCGGTAAGGGCGTTGACATCCAACCGGGAAGATCAACAAAATATTTGCAGACCGGCGATGTTGTCCGGGGCAAAAGTTCAGGCGGCCTCATGAATGTTGTGCAGGATGGCAAAAAAGTAGAAAAGCGCATCAACAAAGTACTTGCCAATATTGATTCCCTGACCGGTGCACGAACATTCACATCGATCCATTCTTCTCTCGAAATACTAAACAGCACGATCAAAGATGCACGAATACTACTGGAACAAAATCGAAAAGATTTGTCGTCGCTTATTGCAAATTTAAATACAATAAGCGCCGAAAACCGAGAACCGCTGCATGATGTACTCACATCCCTGTCCCAAAAATCCAATGCATTAGCTGATGCTATTAGCCGTACAAAATCCGTTTCCGGCCGAATGGATTCTATTTTAAATAACCTGCAATCCGGCCGGGGCAGCATGGGAAAACTGTTTACCAATGATTCTCTTTACAACAATATGAATCGGTCTTTTGCACAACTGGATTCGCTGCTGCAGGACATTCGGAAAAATCCTGAAAAGTATTTCAAATTTAAAGTTTTTTAACTCCTATTATTAACGAGGGTGAGCCATGAACAATCAATCGTCAGTCATTCCAAATAAAGCAAGCATCGGTCTTATTGAAGCCATTTCAATAGCCGTTGGAACCATGATCGGGGCGAGTATATTTTCAATTTTCGGAGTCGGTGCGCAAATTGCTAAACAAGACCTGCCCGAAGCCTTTGTCCTGTCCGCTTTGTATGCTTTTATCGTTGCCTATTCTTATACAAAATTGGGATCGAAAATCGTTTCCAATGCCGGGCCGATTGCTTTTATTTTGAAAGCATTTGGAGACACTGTATTCACCGGCAGCCTGAGCATTTTGATGTGGCTCA
>JAACEJ010000142.1 GCA_011682565.1 Actinomycetota bacterium
CTTGGACGGGCAATCGGTTTAACTATTTCTGATAAAGTACGCCTTCTCTACGGCGAAACGGATGCAAACCATCTTTTTGTTCAGGAGGAGCAAATGATGCCGTTCATGCCGATTGTAAAAGTCAAATCTGTCGATGAAGGTATTGCACTGTCTGTTGCGGCGGAACACGGTTTTCAGCACACAGCGTCAATTTATTCAAACCATCTGAAGACTATTACAAAGTTCACACGTGCTATTGATACGGACATTGTCGTCGTCAACGGACCGACGCTTGCCGGGGATGGCGGCTATGCAGGCGAAGCGTATTTTTCCCATACGATCGCCAGTCCAACAGGAGAAGGCATCTGTCGTCCCAGGGATTTTGCGCGTGTACGACGGCTGGCAATTTTTAATTCGTTGCAAATAGTTTAAATTATAGAGCATTCAAAACGAAATAACCTGAAACCATTTAAAAGGAGAAAAAACAAATGGCACAAGAAGCATTAGGAATGATTGAAACGCGTGGGTTGATTCCTGCAATTGAAGCGGCTGATTCGATGGTCAAAGCAGCCAATGTTGAATTGGTTGGTAAAGTACAAATTGGCGGCGGTCTGGTTGCAGTCATCGTACGCGGTGATGTCGGCGCGGTTAAAGCGGCTACGGATGCAGGTGCAGCTTCTGCGGAAAAAGTCGGCGAACTGCTTTCTGTCCACGTCATCCCACGACCGCATGCAGATGTTGAACTTTTACTGCCTTCAAAAACCGGCAAGAAACAAGGGAGTTAAGCCTTGGCTCAGAATATCTATTCACTCCGACGTGATATTGTCCAAGTCGGGCGACGAATTTACGATAAAGGTTTCGTTGCTTCAAACGACGGAAACATTAGCGCCCGCCTTGATGATGAACGCGTTATTATTACACCAACCGGCGTCAGTAAGGGATTCATGAAGCCGGAGGACATGGTCATTGTAGATATGGCGGGCAAAGTGCTCAACGGTGATAGACGTCCGTCATCCGAAGTTTTTATGCATTTGCGAGTTTACAAGGACAGGCCGGATGTGAACAGCGTCTGTCATTCACATCCGCCGTATGCCACGGGTTTTGCCGTCGCCGGCCTGGCCCTGGATCAGTGTGTACTTCCGGAGGTCATTATCGTTCTGGGAGATGTCCCTCTGGTCGAGTACGGAACACCGGGCACTGAAGAATTTTACAAACCGGTGCGAAAATATCTCAAGGATCATGATGCTTTTCTTCTCGCAAACCACGGAACGTTGACTGTGGGCAAAGACGTTTTTAACGCCTGGTATAAAACAGAAACTCTGGAGCACTTTGCAAAAATTGCCTTCATTGCCAGGCAATTAGGACAAGTCAATGTGCTCGGCAAAAAGGACGCGCAAACACTTTTTGATGCGAGGGCGCGATACGGCGTTCAAAGCACGGCCGTTTGCAAAACTTGCGAAGATGATGGTGTTGATGCCTGTGTCGCTCATGGAACAGGCGATCCGGCACAGACGAGTGTCAAATCGGTAAATTCTGTTCCTGTACAAACAACGGACGTTGATCAGGACGAAATTGCAAAGATTGTAACCGAGGCCGTGTTGAAACAAATAGGTTGAATTTAACTTTGTAATGACTTTGGTCATTAAGAGAGAGAAAGAATGAAGATCATTGTCTGCAACATTGGATCGAGCAGTTTCAAATTTCAACTTTTGGAAATGGAAACAGAGACGCAACTGGCGCGGGGCTACACGGAACGCGTCGGTTCAGATAATGCAGTAATTTCTTATTGGATTGGCGGCGAACATGTGTTTTCAGCAACGGAAAACATTCCCACGCACCGCGAGTCCGTACAGCATGCTCTCAATTTTTTGGTGGATAAAAAATATAATATTCTCCGCGGCCTCTATGAAATCGACGGCATTGGTTTCAAAACTATTCAGGCGGGCGAAAGAAACGGTTCCGTTCTCCTGGATGATGAAGTGCTGGAGGCGATGGAATATTACAAAGACCTGGCTCCGGCGCACAATCCACCGTATCTCACCGCTATTTATATGTTCAAAGATTTACTGCCTGATACGCCTCTGGTTGGGGTCTTTGAACCGGGTTTCCATATCAATGCGCCGGATTATGCGCAAGTCTACGGCACACCATACGAATGGTTTGAAAAGTTCGGGGTAAAAAAGTATGGCTATCACGGCGCATCGCATCGCTATGTAACATGGGAAACGGTGCGAATCCTCAATCTGCCAAAGGATAATCACAAAATCATCACCTGTCACCTCGGCGGTTCATCTTCTCTTTGCGCCTTTAAAAATGGTGTATCCATCGATACATCGATGGGCTTTACACCGCAAACCGGCCTCATTCAGGGAACGCGGATCGGAGATATGGATCCCTATGTATTGCCGTATATTATGAATCGAAAAGGCATAACGTTGGATGAAGCGCTGGTGGAGTGTTCAAAGAAAAGCGGCCTGGCGGGATTGTCCGGGACATCCGGTGATATGCGGGATATCAATGAGGCCGTTGCGCAAGGCAATAAAAAAGCGCTGCTGGCCAGAGATAAATTTATCTATGATATTAAACGCTACATCGGCGAGTTTTTAATCGTTTTAGAAGGACTCGATGCCGTTACCTTTACCGGAGGCATTGGCCAGAAAGATGCGGATTTGAGAATGCAGGTTTTATCATCCATGCAGTTTCTTGGAATGAAAACAGATGAATTAAAAAATGATGCTCATCAAACGATCATTTCCTCCGAGGATTCCAAAATTAAAGCGCTCGTTTTGGAGACAAACGAAGAGATTGTGGTGGCGAGAGAAACAGTTAAGGTGATCCAAAATAAAGATTAGGAAAATATTCAATGAAACTGGGCATTTCTCACAGTTATAAAGAAGAAACACTTGATGCCAAAGCAGAGTGGTTTCAATCATTATCTCTGGAAAAACGCATGGAATTATTTAGTTCTTATATTGATTTGATTTTAGAAAATAATCCCAGGATTTTAGAGAAAAAAATGCTCAACCAATTGCAGGACGTATTCAAGTCCTTTCAAAATCATGATGTTAAATATCTGGTGATTGGTGGCATTGCTGCAGTATTATATGGTGTGCCGAGGGCAACTTTTGATTTAAATATTATTATCGAGGCAACAGAACGGAATGCACAACGCTTATTGGATGCCATGCTGGACGCAGGACTTGGCACAGCGGATTTAACAAATGTTCAAGATGTGCTTGCTCATGAAATTTCAATATTTCAGGATCGCGTTCGTATTGATGTACAGACAAAAACACCTGGATTAAATTTTGCAGACGCTTGGGAAAAACGACAAGTGATGAAATATAGAGGGCAAGAGCTATTTATCGTATCACGACAATATCTCATATCCTCCAAACTTGCTGCAGGCAGAGACATTGATTTGGAAGATGTGCGTATGCTAAAGTTGGGGAGCAAGTAGTTCATGCTTCTCAATTTAGAGATATAATTAACGAGAAAATTATTACTGACGTAGAATTGTCAGACTATCTCGGTAAAGGGGTCTTGTTGTGCTTTAGTCAATTTGTACATAAGGTCTGGAATGATCGGAATTATCCAAAATAGTTGGTAAAGACATTCCGTTTCACATGACTTCCGATAGGCCCGGAAATGTGGGCAAAGTATACGGAGTTTATGATGAGACGGGCGGTGTTAAACTGCACGGACGTTTCCTCATCGATCCCGATGGAAATTATAACACTTCCGGTAGGTCGAGACATAAACGAATTGATTCGTCGAATTAAGGCCTTTCAACATGTCCGTGTGACAAAAGGTGCTGAAGCATGTTCTGCCGGTTGGGAACCCGGCAAAAAGGTACTCAAGCCGGGGCCGGAATTGGTTGGGAATGTATGGAAAGAGTGGAATCCTGCCAAGGACCTGGCGTAAATTATATTTACCACATCCAATTATTATTTTTAGAAAAAAACATGATCCTGCTATTTGCAGGAATGCAGAAGCTCGTCCTGCGAACCTCTGATGCGATTTAGTCGTCTAATTGAGGATGAAAAAAATGTCTGATATTTCTAACATGAAAATAAATGAGCCGATAAAAAGACTGCATGGTTCGCTACCCAAAATCGGAATTCGTCCCGTCATTGACGGGCGAATGCAGGGGGTTCGCGAATCTTTGGAAAACCAGACCATGACAATGGCTGAAAATGCAGCCAAATTTCTTTCCGAAAACTTGCGCCATGCCAACGGCCTGCCGGTGGAATGTGTAATCGCAGATACGTGTATCGGCGGAGTTGCCGAGGCTGCCGAAGCTGCGGAAAAATTTACCCGCGAAGGTGTGGGCGTTTCTTTAACTGTTACGCCGGCATGGTGTTACGGCACGGAAGTCATGGACACCGATCCGCTTCTGCCCAAAGCCGTGTGGGGATTCAACGGCACCGAGCGTCCCGGCGCGGTTTATCTTGCCGCGGCCCTGGCCGGATATAACCAAAAAGGTTTGCCCGCTTTCAGTATCTATGGTCGCGATGTGCAGGACGCCGACGACACATCCATCCCTGCCGACGTTCAGGAAAAATTGTTACTCTTTGCCAAAGCCGGACTGGCTGTGGCGGAGATGAAAGGCAAGTCTTACCTTTCCCTGGGCAGTGTTTCCATGGGTATTGCCGGTTCAATTGTTAATGAATCGGTCTTTTACGATTACCTTGGCATGAGAAACGAATATGTCGATATGAGCGAATTTGTCCGCCGCATGGAGGAGAAAATTTATGATCCCGAGGAATTTGCCAAAGCTTTGCAGTGGGTGAAAACAAATTGTCCCAAGGGTGCTGATCTCAATCCTGCTGAAAAGCAGTTTTCGCGCGAGCAAAAGGACAAAGACTGGGAAACGGTCGTAAAAATGACCTTGATTGCCCGCGATCTCATGATTGGAAATCCACGCCTTGCGGAATTGGAATATGGTGAGGAAGCCCTGGGCCACAACGCTATTGCTGCGGGTTTCCAGGGACAGCGTCAATGGACGGATCATTTCCCCAACGGTGATTTCATGGAAGCAATTCTAAATTCATCATTTGATTGGAACGGAATTCGCGAAGCATTCGTCATGGCAACGGAAAATGACAGTCTGAACGGCATACCCATGTTGTTCGGTCATTTGCTGACGGACACGGCGCAAATATTTTCCGATGTGCGAACATTTTGGAGTCCCGCTGCCGTCAAGCGAGTGACCGGCAAGGAGTTGACCGGCAGGGCTGCGCATGGAATTATTCATCTCATCAATTCCGGCTCCACAACTTTGGACGGAACAGGGGTACAGCGAAGAAACGGCGAACCGGTGATGAAACCGTTCTGGGAAATCACCCCGGATGAAGTCGGCAAAGCACTCGATGCGACAAAATGGTGTCCGGCGAATCTGGGATATTTCCGCGGCGGCGGTTACTCGTCACAATTTGTTACGGATGTTGAAATGCCGGTAACCATGTCCCGCGTGAATTTTGTTAAAGGCCTCGGCCCTGTTTTACAGATTGCCGAAGGCTACACAGTGAAATTACCGAAAGATATTCACGATATTTTAGACAAGCGCACGGATCCTGCCTGGCCGACAACGTGGTTTGCACCGAGATTGACGGGTTCACCACCTTTTGACGATGTTTACTCTGTGATGTATAATTGGGGCGCAAATCACGGGGCTATTAGTTACGGGCATATTGGCGATAAACTCATCACTCTCGCATCCATGCTGCGCATCCCCGTAGACATGCACAATGTGCCGGCGCAACGGATTTTTCGCCCCAGCGCCTGGGTGCGATTTGGAGCGCTGGATCCTCAAGGTGCGGATTATCGCGCCTGCGACAACTTTGGCCCGTTGTATGGAATGAAATAAATCCAGGAATGTGAAATGGAACTTTCCCCACTTGAGACGAAAAAATATATTCACAAAGCATTGATGGATGATAACTTGCGTGCGGCTGTTGACAAGGCCACGGCCTCGTCCGTTACTTCACGCCAGGTTCTCGTCGATCAAATTCCCTATTGGGAACACCTGCGGCACAAAACGCATTCTATTAAACAAAAAGTAATAGAGAATCTTGATTCGTACCTGCAACAATTCGAATCGGCTGCAAAGGAAAACGGCATCCATGTTCACTGGGCTGGTGATGCGGAAGAAGCGCGGCAAATTATTCTTGATTTGGCAAAAAAGAATAATGTCAGACACGTCGTAAAGTCCAAATCGCTGACCACGGAAGAGATTCGCCTCAATCCGTTTTTACAGGAAAACGGTATTGAAGCGCTGGAAACGGATTTGGGCGAATATATCGTTCAATTGATGGGACAGATTCCGTCGCATTTGATCATTCCTGCAATGCATCTCAGCCGCAAGGATGTGGGCAAATTATTTCACGAGAAACTGGGCGTAGAATATACCGAGGATCCGCCGAAACTTTTACGCATTGCCAGAGCCAGACTACGTGAAAAATTTCTGTCCGCCGATATGGGAATCACCGGTGCTAACTTTGCTATTGCCGAATCCGGCAGTATTGCGATTATAGAAAATGAATCCAACATCCATCATACAATCAGTTTGCCAAAAATCCATGTTGCGGTGATGGGAATTGAAAAGCTGATTCCGTCGTTAACTGAATTGCCGTATTTTCTCAAATTATTGCCGGTCAGCGCGACATCGCAAAAGGCATCGACGTATGTCAATATTGTCGGCGAGGCAAGTCGCGAAAAACACGGCGAGGGGCCAAAAGAAGTGCATTTCATTCTGCTGGATAACGGCAGATCGAAAATTCTTCGCGATCCGCAATTGCGGGAGACGCTGTTTTGTATCCGTTGCGGCGCTTGCCTGAATACATGTCCCATCTATCAGCAAATCGGCGGACATGCTTATGGCTGGGTTTACATGGGCCCCATCGGCATTACACTCATCCCGCAGTATCTCGGCGAGTCGGTTGGAAAATATTCGCCCTTTCTTTCAAGTTTGTGTGGGTCCTGCTATAAAGTTTGTCCCATGCGAATTAACATTCCACATCATCTTCTTAAACTGCGTAATAAAGTTGTAGAAAAGAAAAAGTCCTTGCTCGTGGAACGAGTCGCGATGAATATTTTTTCAATGCTGGCACAACATCCCAAACTTTATCGTTTTGCAACCTGGTTTCCGGGCAAATTACAGATGCTGCTTCCAAAAGAGCAAGCCTTTCCTGCGCCCGGTTATACGCGCGAGCGTGCATTAGGCCATTTTGATTCTAAAGGATTTCGCAAGAGGTTTTATGAAATGGAGGGGGAAAACGGAAAATCTGCAATTTAGCTCTATTATGAACAGAAGCATGTTTTGGTAATTTGACGTTATTCTATAAACATAAAGGAGAAAATATTTTATGTCCAAATTCATCGCCCTGGATTTTGGTGCAGAGAGTGGACGTGCCGTCCTTGGAAAAATTGAAAACGAAAAGCTGAATATCGAGGAATTGCACCGGTTTGCCAACAGGCAGGTCAAAGTCCATGGGCACATTTACTGGGACCTTTTGAATCTTTTCGATGAATTGAAAAACGGATTAGCCAAAGCTGCAAAAAATGGGCATAAAGATATTTCAGGCATCGGTGTTGATACCTGGGGTGTGGATTTCGGTCTCGTCAGCCGGGACAACCATTTAATTGGCAATCCGTACGCTTATCGCGACGCACGCACGGACGGCATGATGGACAAAGTTTTTGATATCGTACCCCGGCAGGAAATCTACGAATATA
>JAACEJ010000143.1 GCA_011682565.1 Actinomycetota bacterium
CATTGCGTAGATCAAAAATGCTCTTGCCAATTTTCTCTTTTTCAATCCGGCGGCTTTTCACTTTGATCGTTTGGGATGTTACTACCCAGGTAAAGAGGCGATTGGCTGTTGCATAATACTCCAGCAAGGCAACGCTATCCGGCAACATGGCCTGAATTTTATCTACAGGCCAGGGCTCAACAGTCGTCATATCAGACAGTTCGGGATTAGATTCCCGTAATTGAATCAGAAATTGTGAATAAGCATTTTTCAGCCGAGCGATTTCTTTTAACAGTTCTTCCCGGGTTTCTTTTTTGCTGCTGAGTGAATACTGTAATTCACTTTCCCGTTCGGCCAGTTCGTTGCGCAGACTGTCCCCGATAGCTACGAGAGCTTTATCCTGATTATTAAGCGAGAGTTTTCTGTTTCCCAAAAGATCTAAAAAACTCCGGCTTTTGGCCCGCTCGACGATATTAAAGGCTTCTTTTGTGCGACTTTCCGTAACGAGCAGGGAAACGAGCGCATCGTAAACCCGGAGCTTGTCATCGATAAATCCTGATGCATATTCTTCAACTTTTATGTGCGAACGCATGCCTTCGATCACGCGCACGGCATTATTGTAATTTTTAATTGCCGATTGACTGTCGTCTTGCGTTTGATTTATCTCAGCCAATGTTTTATAGGCGCGCCACTCGATGTCGGGCATAAAAAGCTGCCCGGCTTTTTGCGTAACTTGAAAAAGGTGTGTTTTTGCCGAATCTGTTTTACCTTGTGCAAATTCGATGCGACCGAGTACCAGCAAAGACTGCACCTCGTTTCGCCAATCGCCGATTTGCTTGCTTAGCGCCAGTGCCCGCTTACAGTACAAAGCGGCTTCGCTGTAATTTGTCAGATCACTTTGCACCGAGGCAATGTTACGAAGATCATAAGCCAGTCCTCTCTTGGAGCCAAGGGACGAGTCGATGGCCGCCGCGCGTTCAAAGCTTGACAAGGCCTGGTTTGGTCTTTTACCTGTTCGATGAATCATGCCGATGTTTTTTTGAATGGTTGCCTGGTCCCTTTTGTCCTTGTTTTGAACGGCGAGTTCAAGTGCCTTGAGTTCATAATTCATCGCTTTCCTCGCGTCTCCCAAACTCAGTGCAATCAACCCGCGTGTCGAGTAAGCGACTTGGAGAAATTTGGACTCTGACCCGGAAAAAATATCCAGCGCCTTGTTCTGGTTCTCCAGGGCTGCCTGAAAATTCCCCATCTTCCATGAGACATTTGCCAGGTACTGGTAGGAGAGGCCTTCCTGCGTTTTGGCTCCCAGGTCTTTGGCTGTTTTAAGGGCTTCGTTTTGCAATTGCAGTGCTTTGCTGTAATTGCCGATTTTTTCAAAAGTCAGACCCAGGTTGTGCAACGCGTCGACGAATTCTTCATCGGGTTTGTGAGTATGGAATAATTTGAGTGATCGTTTCAGGTAATCCAGGGCCGCGGCATAGTTGTCGAGATAGGAAAAATTCACCCGGCCAATGTCGCGAAGACACTGCGCCGCGCCATAATCGTTATCAAGTTGTTGATATTTTTCCAGTGCTTTTTGATAAAGCTCAAGTGCTTTTTGGTAATTCCCGCCGCGTTCAAAAATGATTCCCGTTTCACGAAAAGATGTGGCCTGTTCTTCGTACAACCCGTATCGTTCGGCCAGGCGGGAATATTTTTTTGTGTATTCCGCCGCTTCATTGAACTGGCGATTCTGAGCGTATAAAAAAGCCAAATTATTGTATCCCTGGGCAATGCTGCGCAAATCATTTTCTTTTTCTGCAAAATCATTCATTCTTTTTTGTGCATCAATCGCCCGGGGCCACAGAGAGCCGTTGATGGCCGTGTCGAAAATTTGTTGCAGCAAAAGTTTTTGCAGATTTGGCTGTCCGCTTTTCGTCGCCATTTGGTACGCTTCTTCAAAATAATTAATAGCGTCATTCCATTCGCCCAACTTGTACGCGGCAAGTCCGATTCTGACCTTACCTTCAAAACCCTGAGAAGCGAAGCGCCGCTCTTCGGAACTTGTCATGCCGCCAAATCCGTAAAGTTGATAGCGCGCTAAATCCCCGTCTGAAAAGCCACGAGGCCTGAGCTCATGCTTTGTTTGTAACAGGGCTTCGGCAGCGGGCAGATGTTCAAGATTTTTATAAAACTGTTCATAGAATGCTGATTTTTTTTCAGGCCGATTTTCCGGCCATAAAGAAATTAAAAGGGAAGGAGCTCCACTGTAAGTAAAGGCCTGTTTTACGGCAATGAAGGGATCGTTCGTGATGCCGCTTTCCAGCGATGTGGTAAAATTCAGGTATACCAGCGAAGAATTGAGCGCCAGCCGATACAAGTCTATGGGAGTAAAAACAGCCGGAGCGAAATTTGGAATGGTAAAACCAATTTGCGATCGCAGCGGATCAACGTTGTTCCATTTTCCTTTGACGTGGAGGTGCAGTATGTCTGCCACGCTTAGCAATGGCATCTGTTCGGCAAAACTTGATTTACCCTTCACCTGAAGCGGCAAACTTGTTGAATAACCGATTTTACGCAACAGATCGGCATACCGGCTTGCGCCGCCGAGAAAAATTTGTCTCGCAAAAAGTTTGCGGTTTTGAAAAGAATAGTTATAGTCGGTGAAACTGGTGCTGACAACAATTGCCGGCGAATCCTTTTGCGGCAAAGTGGTTTTTAAAATAGCATCCCACGGATAGAGAAGAGCGGATTCATCCGGGATGAGAACCACTCGCTTTAATTGAGGTTTGTTTTTCAAATCCGAAAAAAGTTGCTGAAAGACGCTGCCGGAATCCGGTGATGTTTCGTTGTCCTTTTCCAGGTTGCCGGTGATTTTTTTCAAAGCGGAGAGAAAATCATTGCCGGACACTTTTATCTCCGAGAAGTGAATTTTTGTCGGTGTGATAAACCAGGCCAGTGTATTGTTTTGTAAAAAGGCAAAAGTGAGCAAGCCCTCATTATTTCGCAAGAGCTTTTGCACCCGGGAATAAGAAATGGGATGAACGCGGACCAGAGATTCGAGATCGGGCACTTCTTTTCTGATTTTCGTCAGCAGTTCTTCGTACTCCTGACGATAGGATTTTAACTGCTGTTTTTGTTCTTTCATTTTTTCCGGCGATAGCTCTGACCCGTTTCTTGCGCGCAAGAGACTGATCTCAAGTTCGTTAATGCTTTGCTGCAGGAATCTGGCATTGCCGAAATAAATTTTATGTCGCTCTTTGCGCAACTCGATGTTCTCGTTATCCAGTATGTCCAGGAAATGTTTCGCGCGCATTTGTTCGGAAAGCAAAAGTGCTCCTGTGTAATCCCCCTTGCCGGCCAGATAAGACATGGCCCGGCGATAAGGTATCTGATGGATAGCGCGCACGTACTGCAAATCGATATGGTTCGATTGACCGGAATACGCTTCCAGGACATTCATTGCTTCGGAGTAAAACTCAAAAGGCGTTTTCTGAACACCCAGACGGCGTTTTACCTTATTGTCTGTTTTAACGACAAGATCACCCAGTTGTGTGTCGGCCTGCCAGAGGATGTCGTTGAATCCATTTTGCAGGGCCAGCCTGCGACTTGCCATAAGATTTTCATAACCCTTTTCAGCATCATCATAATTTGCCGCAAGAGTTCCCAGTGCAAAATGCGCCTGACATTGTTCCAGGTACAACTTGTATTTTTTGCTGATGCGCAGCGCTTCTTCGATATAGACTTGTACCAAAGATGCATTTTTAATTGATTGCAGCGTTTTGCCAATGTCGGTCGCCAAAGAATTCACTTTGGTATTGTGGAACTGTAAAAGAAGGATTTCAGCTAATTGCAAAAACAAGCGGCTGCGGCTTTTTGCATAAAGTGACTCGTCCTTTTCAGTGAGTGAAAGCGCGCGATTTAATTTTTCCGCTGTAATGTTTTGCAAACGTTCAAATTCTTGCTCACTTTTTGTCGAGCCTTGATCCTTTCCCGCCAGACTGGTCATGGTTACAAATACTTTGCTCAAATTGAGGCTGTTGCTGAAAATCCCTTGCTGGATTTTTTTGTCTTCACAGATTTCAAGAGATTGTAAAAAATAATCCCATGAAGATTGATAATCGGCTTTAAGGAAATAGAGGACGGCGATGTTGTTCAAAAATGTTGCGACGGCATTGTCGTCTTTGCGCTTTTTAAATAGTTCTGTTTTTTTATTAAAATAATCTATCGCCGTAGAATATTCTTTTTCTCCTTCATACCCTTCACCCAAAATGGTGAAAGTGAATGCGCGTTCCTCATCCGTAGTCAACTGGCCGCCGGATGAGGCGCCCATGGAACTGAGGCTGAAAAATGGTACTGGAAAATAGAGACCAAGGAATCCGATTTTGGCGCGGTTGGCATCGTTTTTAATTTCTTTGATTTTGCCGCTGTCTAAAATGTCGAGCGCCTTTTGCGCATAAGAAATCGCGTCTTTGTATTCATCGAGAATTAAATAATTGTAAGCAATACTTCGATAACTTCGCATCAGAAAAAGAGGCATTTTTTTCCGGTGTTCAATGTCTGCTGCCTTTTGATAATACTCGATGGCCATATCATTTTCATTTGCCGTTTCATAAAGCAATGCCAGTCTTTTGGTGTTCAATAAAACTCTCGACTCATTTCCAAAGTTATCATAAAGAGATATGGCGCGCATCAGGTAACCGGGGCCGCGGTCGAAATCACCAGTGAACAGTGCGCAGTGTCCCATGCGTTCATATATGAGCGCCTCGCGCTGCTTGTCGGTAAAAGTAGAATCATATTTTAATTTGACGTGATAATATTCGTACGCTTTTTCAAAACCAAACTCACCGAGGTTGTAATAATTATTTGCCAGATTGAGCGCTATATTCGCCTCGAGCCGCGGTTTTTTTTCTTCATCGTTGAGGGACATTGCTTTTGTTAATTCGTGAATTGCCCGCTCGTAATATCGCGGCGGTTTTGTCTCTTCGTAAAAAGTGAGCGTATGATAGATGGAAACAACCGGTGCCGTGATCGTTTGCAGCGCCTTTTTGAAAAAGGGCTTTGGCAGGGCACGCTGCCGGTCGAGATAGTTTTCCATCATCTCATAATTATAGCTGATGGTCAGGTAAGCTTCAACAAGTGTATAGTCATAAGAAAGCGCAATAGCAATGACACGGCTGGAATTGTGCAGCATCCGCGGATCGATCTCTCCGGGATCATTTTCGAGTTCTGCTTTTTCCGTTGCTTTGTAAGAGTAGGCCAGTCCAAGCGCATAAATCAAAATATTATTTTTGGAATGAAAGGGGTCGAGTTTTTTGTATTCCGCGATGACATCATCAATTTTATGCAGATAATAGGAACATTCGATGTACCCTCGATGGGCGTGAATGCTGCGCGGAACCATCCTCATCGCTTTGCGATATTGTTCTCTCGCAAGTTGATAATCATGCTGTCTTTTCAGCTCATCCGCAAAAGCCAGTAATGACGAGAGATGCGCTTCCCGCGCCTTTTGCGCCAGATCCTGCCGGCTGTTTTGAAACTGTGCGACGAGATTGTCTAAAAGGGTGAAGGCCTGAAGGTTTTGTCCCATTTTGAAAAGAACACGCGATTTCGCCATTTGAGATTCAAAAACTTCATCCGTAAGGTCGGGATAAAGGGATTTGATGACATCAAATTCTCCCAGTGCAGCACCGTAATCGTCAGAAGCAAAAAGGAGCCGGGCGATGCGCATTTGTGCCGCTGCTGCAAGAAGTGGAAAGCCGGAATACCTGCCCGTGATTTCCCGATATGTTGCGATCAGGTCATCGGTATCCGTTTTGCCTTCGGTAAGCAAATCCAGAATTCGGTTTCGAGCCGGAATCATCCATTCCCTTTGTTTGGGATAATTTTTAACCACGCTTAAATAGGCATTGACCACTTCTTTGTGCGTTGCAAAATCCTTTGAAACATCTCCGATCTTGAGCTGACTTTCTGCACAAGCGCTTTTTTGATCCGGGAAATTTTTCAAAACTTTATTGTATTCGGTGAATGCCTGAGCCGGTTTGTCCGCTTTGAACAGCAAATCACCTTTGGCAATTAATGCTGCGGCAGCAGGTTCGTGTTCGTCACCATAAGAGTTGATGATTTTTTGCAACCCCTCGTCAACCAACTTGAATTCCAGGGTCTGCGAGGATTCCTCTTTCGCTTTCAAACCCAGAAGGACCATTTCAGCATAAGCGGCCTGCTTTGGATGATCTGCAAAAGATTGCAGAATGATACTTAAAAAGTCCCTGGCCAAATCATCGTAACCCAAAAGCGCATAGCACACACCCATTTCATAAAGTGCAAGCGGAGTCATGTCCGAACTGGAGCCGTGGAAATCGATGACGCGTCTGAAGGCCAAAGCGCGATCCCAAACAATTTGCTGATCTTTTTTAGTCATACTTTTCGGATTCCAGTCCAGAAACAAAGGGCCAAGAGTTTGGCGCGTCATTCGTGAGGGTAGAGGATACGTTTCTTTTGCCAGACGAACCTGTTGCTGCGGGTCGGGCAGATCGGGGATGTATCCCTGTGCGGGAAGCGACCAGATATCCAGATTTCCGCGGCGATCCGAGACAAAGTAAATTCTGTTATCGGCTCCAAACCAGGGCTGCATGACATGTTCTGCTCCGGAAGTGATTGGCATGGCATAACGGATCATGGATAAATTGAAAGAACGGCCGAGACGTCTCAGAATCGGATCATCGGTTAGGGGAGCGTACGAAGGCTCTTCAAAAACCTCGACAGACCATAAACTTGCCCTGTCGGTGGGTGTAATGACCCCATCGCCATTGGTATCTTTATCATAGCGCAAAAAAACAATTTTTTTTGCATCAGGCGACCAACTGGGAAAACCATCGATCGCTTTTCCTTTTGTGATCTGCCACATCGGAAGTTCACGAGAGTCCCAGTATTTGGTTTCTTCCGGCGTGTATGGCTTGCGTCCATGCAGGTTCATGATCCAAATATCGCCGTTGTTACCCGCTTTGCCCCGGAATGAAGTGAAGGCGATAAGTTCGATGTTGGGGCTCCAACAGGGATGCGTGGCGCCACGGAATGTTAACTGCGATATTTTCCCGGTATTATCATTGTGGAACCAGATTTCTTCCCGGCCCGATCGATCCGACACCCAGGCGATTTTTTTACCGTCAGGTGAAACCGTGGGATATCCGTCCATGCCGATGTATTTTGTCAGGCGTTCCGGTTTTCCCTTTGGAAAAAGGGTATTCTTGACTTTGCGCAAGCGAACCCGCCATATATCTCCGGCTGCATCGCTGCGCTGGGAAACGAAAATGATGGACTTGCTTTTCGGGCCCCAGGCAGGGTAATAATCATCTGCCTTGTGTTTTGTGATTTGCCGTGGCCGTCCTCCCGATGTGCTGCGAATCCAGACATCGAAATTAAGGGTTTGTCTCGAAACATAAGCGATCCATTTTCCATCCGGCGAAACACGAGGCGAGAGATCAATGTCCGGGTGCGTCGTAATCTGACGGAGATCCACTACCTGCTTCTGCGGTTTTTGGTTGCCTGTCTGAGACAAGGCAGGGTGTGTCATTCCAATAAAATAGAGAATCGAAAGCAGTTTGAAGATTTTAATTTGTGTGTTTTTCATAATATGTGCCAGTGTCGTTCTACAAAAAAAGGCCACGTCATTCTGCAAGAATCTTGTTGGGACAACAAATTAAAATTAAACATGAGCACGCACATGATTACCTAATCCCTCTCACTTTTT
>JAACEJ010000144.1 GCA_011682565.1 Actinomycetota bacterium
CTGTGTGCCATTTCATGTTTCCAGAAACGGTATCGCCGAGAGTGTCCGCTACAACCAGGTGTCGTTCAACGGACAGGGTGTCCATGGACTCGGAGAAGACAATTTCGATATTCGATTTTAACGGGACAAATTGTGCGCTGTCTTTTGGTATCATAAAAAGAAATTGTGGCTTTGCGGAATCAGGAAGCGCACTTGCCGGAAAAACGGCGGAACTGGAATCGGGATTTAGTGCAAGTCCTGAAAGATCGAACGCCTTTTTGACAGTCACACGATATTGCGTTTCTGCTGTTTGCGTTTCTGTGGTTAAATGGACGTACGCAGAGTTACGTTCATCGGGGAAACTTGCAATGATCTGTAGCGAATCATTTTCGCTTTGAATAGAAAAATTACTTACCTGATTCAACGCTTGCGGAGACATGGGTTTGGAAAATCTCAGCAAAACATGCCGGTTATCCGGCGCCGCTGCTTCCTCCAATTCCGGTCGGGTTGTGTCGCGCAGGGCAATGACAAAATTCACCTCAGAGATAATCAGAGATGCCTCACTCAGGGAAACATCTTTTGATGTCACACCGAGCAAATCGTATTCAACATCGTAAAGGTTATTTGCATCGCGGTCGAGCACAGCGAACAGGCGATAGGTGCCGTTTGCAAGATGAGAAAGATTGAAACGGCCATCCTCTCCGGCCTGGGTAATGTAAATCGGAGGCCTCTGCGAAGGATTTGGCTGCGGCACTTCAGCCAGATCGTACGCCCACACTTGCGTTCCCCCGACTTGTCCTTCGCCGAAAACTGTACCTTTAATTTTTCCCATATCCAGTTCAGGGCCGGTTGAAAAAGCCAGTGAAAACGATTCCTTCATGGCGTTGTTTCGTATGTCCCTGGTTCCCGCACCGATGGTGATGACATAAGTGCGGTTTTTTAAAAGACTATCGGCAAATTCGATGCGTAGCCTTTTGCCGCGCCATTTGTATTTTACATTGTCCCCCGGAAATGGAGTGATGAAAAGGGACTCCTCACAGGAACGTTTTTCCACCGCTTCATTGAAATAAATTTCAACATTGGTATCGCGTGCAACGTTTGTACTGTCATTCTGCGGATTTGTCCTCAGCACAAATGGCGGTCTCCTGTCAACCGGGCCTCCCGGCGGAAAGCCCTGCTTGGCGCAGGAAAAAAGTAAAATAGAAACGATTGTGAACTGCAAAATCGTTTTCAGTGTAAAACTTTTTATAAAATTTATTGCGGTTTCAGGTTTCATAATGCAGTAAAATTAGAGATAACAGGGTCAAATTACAAGGCCTTTTTAGCGCGAAATAAAATTCTGCAAGCGCTGCCCGGTGAAGTGAATTTTTTACGAGTATTCTTATCCGTTGGTAAAAAAAAAGCCGGAACCAAAGCTTTTGATTCCGGCCAATCGTTGCATATTTTGTTTTAGTTGTTACACCGTAGCCGAATATAGATTTAGTGCCTTCATATAATTTGCTCTTTCGAAAGCAGCCGGTTCTTTGACAGCCTTCTGGCTCATGCTGCCTTTAAGCATGTCGAGCGATTCATATTCTTTTTCCGTCAGCCATTTTTCCATGTCGGACAAAACCTGAGCGAGGTAGCCGGGGCCATTCAACAATAAAGCGGCACACATTTGCGTTACATCTGCTCCGGCTGCCACAAGTTTCAGGGCATCCATTGCCGTATGCACGCCGGTTGTGCCGGCCATGCTTGCCTGGAGTTTGCCGTATAAAATGGCGATCCAGCGAAGCGGTACGCGCAGATCGTTTGAATTGCTCAAAACCACGCCCGGTTTCACTTCAAGTTCATTCAGGTCAAGATCGGGCTGATAGAACCTGTTGAACATAACCAGGGCGTCTGCGCCGGCTTCATCCAGTTCTTTCGCCATTTTTGCCATTGAACTGAAATACGGACTCAGTTTCATGGCCACAGGAATATTGATATTTGCTTTGACGGCGTTTAAGATAATTTTGTAAAGATTCTCAATTTCACGGCTATCCTGATTGATGTCTGTCGGAACAAGATAAATATTAAGTTCCAGGGCATCTGCGCCGGCTTGTTCGATTTTTTTGGCGTAATCAATCCATCCGCCCGTTGAAATTCCATTCAAGCTGCCGATAACAGGGATTTGAGTTGCTTCCTTTATCTTGCGAACGTGGTTCAGGTACTCTTCGGGTCCAAGATTAAACTCCTCGGGTTCCGGGAAATAGCTCAAAGCCTCTGCGTAACTTTCTGTTCCATGTGTCAGAAAATGATCCAATTCAGCAGCTTCAAAAGATATTTGTTCTTCAAACAGAGAATAAATGACGATTGCCGCTGCACCAGCATCTTCTAATTTCTTAACTGTATCTATATCTTTTGAAAGTGGCGATGCTGAAGGGACCAACGGATTTTTCAATTTCAAGCCCATGTAGGTTGTTGTCAAATCCATTTTAACCCTTTCCTTTCATTTAAAAGTAAACCCTTGCAGCAAAAATAACAGATATTGCTGCAAGGTTATCAATTCTATTTTATTATTCTTCACCCTCTTTGTCTTCACCATATTTAAAAGCCGCCCATTCCTCGTAGAGGTGCCATCTTGATCTGACATCCTGATGAGCCAAATCGAGGAGCTTTTTGGCGCGATCCGGTTTGATCTTTGTAAGCATCTTGAATCGCGTTTCTTTGTAGGCATAGTCTTCATAACTAATAGACGGCGGTTTGGAATCCAGCTTGAGTGGGTTTTTGCCTTCTTTTGCCAGGTCGGGATTAAAGCGGAATAACGAATGATGACCGCTTTCCACTGCCGCTTTTTGCTGGTCCATACCCTTTGCCATGTTAATGCCGTGGGCAATACAATGAGAGTAGGCGATGATAATACTCGGACCGTCGTAGGCATCGGCTTCAAGAAATGCACGAACAGTTTGCAAATCGTTGTAGCCCATTGCAATTTTGGCCACATAAATATTGCCATATGTCATAAAAATCATACCCATGTCTTTTTTAGGTAGAGGTTTTCCCGCGGCCGCAAATTTTGCCACAGCACCGATTGGCGTTGCTTTGGACATTTGCCCGCCGGTGTTGGAATAAACTTCTGTGTCCAGAACCAAAAGGTTCACATTTCGGCCGGAAGCGAGGACGTGATCGAGACCGCCATAGCCAATATCGTAGGCCCAGCCGTCTCCACCGACAATCCACACACTCTTTTTAACAAGCTTGTCGGCCAAAGACAAGAGATGCTTTGCTTCGGGAGATTGAATCGACTTGATTTTTTCCTTCAAAATTTCCACACGCTCTCTTTGTTCAAAGATGCCTGTTTCATCGGATTGATCGGCATTCAAAAGAGCGGTAACAAGTTCATCGCCAAGTTGCGATGAAAAGGATTTAACCAACTCCCGGGCGAATTCCATTTGCTTGTCCAGGGTCAGTCTAAAGCCCAATCCGAATTCCGCATTATCTTCAAAGAGGGAATTTGACCAGGCCGGGCCGCGTCCATCATTGTTAGTCGTGTAAGGCAACGTCGGCAGGTTTCCTCCATAAATTGAAGAGCAGCCGGTGGCGTTGGCAATAACTGTACGATCACCAAACAATTGTGTAAGCAATTTTACATAAGGCGTCTCGCCGCAGCCTGCGCACGCGCCGGAAAATTCAAACAACGGCTCGAGGAATTGCGATCCTTTAACGGAAGCGACTTTGACGGTTTTGCGATCAGCCTCTGGCAGCTTGAGGAAAAAGTCAAAATTTTCTCTTTCTTTTTTGCGGATGGGAGGTTGTGGATGCATGTTAATGGCTTTTTTCCCGACTTGTTTTTTATTCTTTGCCGGACAAACTTCAACGCAAAGCTCACAGCCGGTACAGTCTTCCGGCGCAACCTGCAAAGTGTACAACCAGTTGTCCGGAAAGTCTTTGCCTCTCAATTTTATGGACTTGAATGTTTCCGGGGCGTTCTCCAGATGCTTCGGATCATAAGCTTTTTGCCGGATGGCAGTATGCGGACAGGCCATAACACATTTGCCGCATTGAATACAAACGTCGGGATCCCAGACCGGAATTTCCAGAGCAATATTTCGTTTTTCCCATTTCGTCGTTCCGGTTTCAAATGTTCCGTCAACCGGAAAAGCGCTCACAGGAACTTCATCGCCTTTTCCCTGTAGAATTTTTGAAACCACTTTTGTGACAAATTCGGGCGCTTCAGCCGGCACGACCGGCGGCATTTCTTTTTCGCTGGTAACTTTGTCCGAAATTTGTACTTCATGCAGGTTGGCGAGCGTTTGGTCGACCGCGTTAAAATTCATCTGTACGATTTGATCGCCCTTTTTACCGTAGGTCTTTTTGATTGCATTTTTAATGTATTGTATCGCTTCATCTTTTGGCAGTACACCGGAAATGGCAAAAAAGCAGGTCTGCATAATTGTGTTAATGCGAGCACCCATGCCCGTCTTTTTCGCAACATCATAGGCATCGATAACAAAAAATTTCATCTTTTTGTTGATGATTTCTTTCTGAAAAACCTTGGGTAAGGAATCCCATGCTTCATCTGCCTTAGCCTGGGTATTGAGGAGAAATGTTGCTCCTTCGACTGCTTTTTCCAAAAGATCGAATTTTTCCATGAAAAACTGCTGATGGCAGGCGACAAAATTCGCCCGATCAATTAAATAAGTCGAATGAATTGGCTTTTTGCCAAAACGGAGGTGGGAAATTGTGACCGATCCGGCTTTGCGAGAATCGTAAACAAAATAACCCTGGGCAAAATTATCTGTGCTCTCGCCGATGATTTTGATTGAGTTTTTGTTTGCGCCGACTGTTCCATCGGAACCCAGGCCGTAAAAAACCGCCCGAACGACATCGTCACTTTCAGTGCTGAATTCAGGGTCAAAGTCTATACTTGTTTTAGTCACATCATCATTGATGCCAACCGTGAAATGCCTCTTTGAAGACTCTTTTTCAAGTTCCTTAAAAACCCCGGCTACCATGGCAGGAGTAAATTCCTTTGAAGAGAGGCCATAACGACCGCCGACAACTTTTGGGAAAGAAGCAAACGGCAAGGTGCCGTCCATCATTTTTTCAGTCAAAGAGTTGATAACATCAAGGTAAAGAGGTTCGCCGGGACTGCCGGGCTCTTTTGTCCTGTCGAGAACAGCGATGGATTTTATAGTTTTCGGTAATGCTTCAATAAAATGATCGACTGAAAAAGGACGGAATAAACGGACTTTGATCATTCCAATTTTTTCGCCCTTGCCGGTCAAATACTCGACGGCTTCATGAGCTGCCTCGGCGCCGGAGCCCATAAGAATGATAACTCTTTCGGCATCCGGTGCACCGACATAGTCGAAAAGATGATATTCACGACCGACGAGTTTTGCAAATTTGTCCATTTGTTTCTGAACGATATCCGGACAGGCATCATAAAAAGGATTTACCGTTTCCCTTGCCTGGAAAAAAATGTCCGGGTTCTGTGCTGTTCCGCGAAGAACCGGTCTGTCGGGGGAAAGTCCGCGATTGCGATGCGCAATGACAAGATCGTCATTTATCATCGCTCTCATGTCATCCATTGTCAATTGTTCGATTTTTTGTACTTCATGCGAAGAACGAAAACCGTCGAAAAAATGGATAAAAGGAACACGTGCTTCCAAAGTTGCCGCCTGGGAGATCAAGGCAAAGTCTATAATTTCCTGGATCGAATTAGAGGATAATAATGCAAAACCGGTTGACCGGGTTGCCATGACATCACTATGATCCCCAAAAATAGAGAGTGCGTGCGTAGCTACGGTGCGCGCACTGACATGAAAAACAGTTGATGTTAATTCGCCTGCAATTTTGAACATATTCGGGATCATTAACAGTAATCCCTGAGAAGCAGTAAACGTCGTAGTCAATGCACCCGTTTGCAGCGCGCCGTGAACAGCGCCGGATGCACCACCTTCGCTTTGCATTTCAACAACCTGAGGTACTGTTCCCCAAATATTTTTTTGCCCCATTGCCGAATAAGTATCGGACCATTCACCCATAGGAGAAGAGGGTGTGATGGGGTAGATAGCAATAACCTCATTGATTTTGTGCGCTACATAGGCGGCTGCTTCATTACCGTCTACAGTTACCATCCTTCTGGACATCAATTACCTCCGTATAAATATAGAAAAATAACGCATGAATGATTTATTTTTTTATGGAATTGTTAAGGATGAATGTATAGAAAAATATTTATGAAATCAAGATAATTCCTGAGCAGAGTGTAACACCTCATTTACGGGGTAAAGGTCGGAGTGTGTTAGGAATGTTTTGTATATTCACCCACCTGCGGATAAAGTGTTACGCCTCTTTACTAAAAACTATTGCTATTTATAGCAAAAATAATTATAATAAAAATCTTTTTTTGGGAGAAAGGCAATGTGGCTTGAATTATTGGCTGTTAGTTTGTGGGGAGGAATCGTCTCTGCCGACACAACGGCAGCATTACAAATAATGATCTCCCATCCGTTGATTTCCTGTGCGGTCGTCGGTATTATTCTGGGTAACTTTCCTCTTGGATTTACAATTGGTATCCTTCTGGAACTGGTCTGGTTGCATGAAATACCCGCAGGAAGTGCCAGTTTTTCCGAAGGCAATGTTGGAGCTACCGTTGCGGCTGCACTCGCTATCGTCACTGCGCAAAAAACAGGTCGTATAATCCCCGCAGTTGCGATTTCATTGCTCATGGCTATCATTGTCAGTATGATAGCGGGACGGATGGTTATCTGGATGCGTACCTTGAATAACAAAGTGTATAACGAGGTCATTAATGCGCAAGCCATTACCGTCCGGCAGGTGGAGTGTGCGCATATAAAAGGTATCTTCCTGGCATTTTTTCTGGGGTTTTTTACCACGGGTATATCGATCCTTATCCTTGTCCCGTTTCTGATGCCACGGGTTGTGTCCATCATCCCCGTCAGTATGGATCATGTGCTCGAGCCGATCAGCATCGCCTTTTTGGGCGTTGGTTGTGGCGTGCTGCTGTTTTTGTTCAAAGAACACAAAATGTGGTGGCTTGTTTTTGTCGGATTGATTGGCGGTTTCATTGCTTATTTTATTCTCTAAGGCTTTTTGATGAAACGAGAGCGAATTAAACACAGCGATTTAATAAGAATTTTTTGGAGAAGCTTGTTCATTCAGGGTTCATGGAATTTCATGTCCATGATTGGTTTGGGCTTTTGTTTTTGTTCAATCCCAATTGCAAAATGTCTTTACAAAGAACGTGAGGAACAAGCAGAATTTTTGAAAAGGCATTTGTTGTTTTTTAATGCACATCCATATTTTGCTACGGTTTGTCTGGGCGCATGTGCGAACCTGGAAGAAAAAGCCAAATACAAAGAGCAGGGATGGGTTGATTTGCGTCCTATCTCGGTTTTCAAAGAAAGAATGAGCGGCCCGCTTGGTTCTGTTGGTGATCAGATATTTTGGAGCGGGATGAAACCGCTGGCAGCAGTTATTGGCGTTATCGTCGCTGTATCGTTTGGCTGGATAGCGATACCGATATTTCTCATTTTTTATAATATCCCCCATTTTTACGTCAGAATCAAGGGACTTGCCCTGGGCTATAAGCTGGGATTCGATGTTGTTTCAGTTATATCGATGCGACGCTTGCAAAAATACAAACTCATTGCCCTTTTTCTGGGATCATTGGCAACCGGAGGCTGTATCATGGCGCTGGCAAAGTGGAAAATAGGCGGCGATCTGTT
>JAACEJ010000145.1 GCA_011682565.1 Actinomycetota bacterium
CTCTCCTCTTTTTATCGTTTTCTTTATGATCAACAATTTTTGGTCGCTGCTTATTTGCATAGGATTATTCACGATCCTGGAAATAACAGATTTATTGGACGGCCGCATCGCCAGAAAATACGGCCAGATCACAGACTTTGGGAAATTGATGGATCCCTATGCGGACAGTATTGCAAGGTTCACAATATTTCTCAGCTTCCTGAGCGCCGACCTTGCGCCGCTGTGGGTTATCGCCATCTTTTTTTATCGTGATGTTTTGGTTTCAGTCATTCGGGTTTTTTCTATTAAAGAGGGTGTTGTTATTGCAGCTCGAAAGAGCGGCAAAACAAAGGCGTGGGTGCAAGCTTTGGGTATCTCGCTTGTGCTTATTCTCTTGCTGTTACAGAAAACAAATGTTTACACCGATCCCTTGACGGTATTCCATGTTCAACTGACTGCGATCATTATTTTTCTCGCAGCACTTGTTACGCTTTGGTCGGCAGTTGATTATTGGAACGGGAACAAAGCCATTGTTTTGGATGCGATGCGGATGAAAAAAGTTTCCTGATCAACTCAAAGGGTTTGAAGCACATTTCGATTAATCCGGAAGCTTTGGCGGGAAATATCTTCTACCTTGATTTTTCCATAGCTGGCCGCGAACGGCTTTATGAGGACGTCATTTTTTAACCATTTGTAAGTGTCGAGTCCCATTGCGATTTGGCCGGGAATGAAAGCAGCGGCCAGTTGAACCAAAACAGCAAGTCCCGCTCCCGAGTAAAAAGCGGAACTGAGAACCGGCATCAATCCGAGGTTTTTAGCTCTCTCTACGAGTCGAACAGATTTTTCTATTCCGCCGAGAACGCCAGGTTTAATGATAAACGATTTTACCCCAAAGGGAATCTTTTTGTTTTCAAAATCAAACTGAAGGAGCGTTTCATCCATCGCAACCGGAATTTTTGTTTCCCGAAAAAATTCTTTCGTCTCGGAAAAGTCTTTTAACGGTTCTTCAATGTATTCAATTTTTTGATCGGCTATGGATTTGCCGAATTGAACAGCCTCTGTCAATGTCCACGCACGATTGGCGTCGAGACGAAGAGCTGTTTTATCGCCGATTATATCGCGTACCTTTTTCACAATTTGAATTTCCCGCCCCATATCTTTTGCACCGACTTTGAGTTTGATCGTTTGATAGCCTTCATCCACAAGTGTTTTCGCCGCTGTTAGAATTTCTTTTTCAGTTCCGGCAAGCAGCCCGTTGATGTACACTGTTTCCTGCGGAGAATGGCTAAGGAGACGGGACAATGATGTATTTTCTTCGGCCGAAAAAAGATTTAAAACGGCCATTTCTGTTCCAAAACGAACGGAAGGCGGCGGTGCCAGTGGAGCCAGCAATTCTTCAAATACGCCGCTTAATTTCCGGCATTCGCGGGGGAACTGTATCTGTAAAATATGCTGCCTGTTCTTTTGCAGCCACAAAAGAACGTCGTGCACATTTTCTTTGTGCAGCCCCGGCAAGGGTGAGATTTCGCCGTATCCTGAATTCCCCCGATCGTCCGTTAAGCAAATCATCAACCCGGAACGTGTTGTCAGTTTAATATTTTTTAGCAGCAGAACCCGGATGAGGGGGAGTTCGAATTTATAAATTTTCAGGTCGGTCAGTTTCATAAAATCCAGCCAAGAGAAAATATGAGGCTGTAGAAAAATAATAGTTTTCCGGTCTGCGCCAGTACCTGGTTGAAAATTGCTCCGGGTTCATTCCGATAAATTATTTTGATTAAAGGCAGGGCAAAGAAAAAGACGATGGAAGAAGCCAGTGCATAAATGTGCCGTGTTGTCAGAAAAAAAAGTATAACCGGAACGAGGCATGCAATGAACATGCTGAACAGATATTCCGCGCGCGCAAAGTTTTTACCCCAACGTACGGCCAGCGTTTTCTTTCCTGCTTTCCGGTCGTTGTTTATGTCGCGCAAATTGTTGACCGTCAGGATGGCCATGGAAAAAAGGCCGGGTGCGATGCCGGCAATGATTACCAGCCGGTTTATTGCCAATGCCTGAACATAATATGTTCCCCCAACTGCAAGGAGGCCGAAAAAAATCAAAACAAAAACATCTCCTAGTCCAATGTAGCCCAGGGGAAATGGCCCTGCCGTATAAAATATTCCGGCAAGAATGGAGAAAACACCAATCATCAGAATCGGCCATCCTCCGCGGAAAAGAAGATAGACACCGGCCACTGCAGCCAGGGAATAGGCCAGGATAAAAGCCCATTTCATTTCCTGCGGGCGTACCAATCCGGCCTGGGTCGCGCGGGTCGGCCCGAGCCGTTCGCCCTCGTCCGCGCCTTTTATATAATCAAAGTAATCATTGGAAAAATTTGCGCCGATCTGGATCATCACAGCGGCGAATGCGGCCAGAAATGCGGATAGCCAATGCGCCTTGCCGTCGCCAAAAGCCATTGCCGTGCCAATAATAACAGGCGAGACCGCCGCCCACAGCGTTTTGGGCCGACTCGCTAAAATCCAGACTTTAAATTTGGAATCCGACATTTTAACCTCTTGACAATATTCGTTTTTACCAGAACAGTAAATTTTTCATTCTTTTTGGAAACTCGATACTTTCGGCCTGTTCCCCTCACGGCTGTCTCGGGAATTTTCCAAAATCCGGTTTTCTTTTTTCCAGAAAAGAATTGCGTCCTTCCTGTGCTTCATCGGACATGTAAAAAAGCATTGTTGCGCAGCCGGCCAGTTCCTGCAATCCCGCCTGTCCGTCGCAATCAGCATTTAGCGCCGCTTTCAGGCAGCGAATGGCCGTGGGTGAGTTGGCGAGAATTTCCCGGCACCACTGCACAGTTTCTTCTTCCAGCTTTTCCAGCGGAACCACGGTGTTGATCAGTCCCATTTCCAGTGCCTGCTGTGCGTTGTACTGGCGGCAAAGAAACCAGATTTCCCGTGCTTTTTTTTGACCGACGATGCGTGCCATGTAACTTGCGCCGTAACCGCCGTCGAAAGAACCGACTTTGGGGCCGGTTTGGCCGAAAACGGCATTGTCGGCAGCGATTGTTAAATCACACAAAAGATGCAGAACATGACCGCCGCCGATAGCATAACCGGCGACCATAGCGATGACCGGTTTGGGTGATGTCCTGATCTGACGCTGAAAATCGAGAACATTCAGCCGGTTCACCCCTCCTTCGTCCTTATAGCCCGAATCACCGCGGACCTTTTGATCCCCGCCGGAGCAAAACGCCTTTTCACCTTCGCCGGTCAAAATGATGACGCCGATTTGAGGATCCTCGACAGCATCGGCAAAGGCTTTGGACATTTCCGTTACAGTCAGAGGCCGAAAGGCATTGCGAACGTGGGGACGACTGATCGTGATTTTGGCCATTCCTTCGGCTTTATGATATTTTATATCTGTAAATGCAGCGGATTCCTGCCAGTCAACGGTACTCATATTTACTCTCCATTGCTAAAACTTCCTGTGAATAATTTTCCGGGTTTTCAAAATGAATATTATGCCCGCAATTTTCGATTATTTTGAGTTGTGCATTTTTAATTTTTTCCTTCATCCGGGAGCCAATGTCAATAAATTTCTTGTCGAGTCCACCGGCAAGAATGAGGGTGGGCATTTGCAATGTGTCCAATTTTTCCCACAATGACGGCTGCACTCCGCTGCCTGTGAACCGCAGCGAATTGGCCAGCCCTCTGGGATCATTTTGCAGACGCAAGGAAAACATTTTTTGAAAACGCGGATCGCGTTTACAAGATGCAAAGAACGGCTGGTCATACCATTTTTGCAAAAAATTATTTAACGGCAAATGCTCCAATTCCAGCGCCAGCATTTCATCGTGTTTTCGACGGGTAGCGCGATCGGCCTCGGACGCCAACCCGGGCGAAGCGGACTCGAGCACGAGCAGGTCAAAACGATGCGGAAAATGCAGCGCCAGATAGAGCGCCAGTCGTCCGCCCATGGAATAGCCAACCAGGGCACATTTTTTCACTTGCTCGTGATCCAAAATGTTCAAAACGTGCTCTGCCGTTGAGGGCATTGAATAAAAATTGCCTTCGGATAAAAGATCCGTTTTGCCGTGTCCGGGCAAATCAACAGCCAGACAGCGAAAATACTTGCCGAGCTTTTTGAATACCGTTTTCCAATCCGCAGTCGATCCCATAAAACCGTGCAGAAAGAGAGCAGGGTGCGCCTTCTTTTCTCCGTGCCATTCATAATGAAGGAAATTAGAATGCATTAAAAATTACGTTCCTTTCAAAGCGGTCATAATTTGCTGTTGAAGGCGTTTGTGCAAATCGATGTTTTCATTTTTTAACGTCTGTACTTCAATGAGTGTTGTTCTCTCATTTTCAACGGCTTGCCGATAAATATGGGTGAAATCGTCTGTATTTTGTGGTGCAAACCAGGGTATTTTAAAAAGATCGGCAGCGTTTTTAAAATGGAGTTCGTGGGGCGTTGCAAAATAATCAAAGACATCTTTAAATTCTGCAACAGGCAGAAATGAAAAAATGCCGCCGCCCTGGTTGTTGATGAGAACGATGACCAGCGGCTGAGAGTTTTTTTGCAAAAGGGCAAGGGAATTGAGATCGTGCAAAAAGCTAAGATCGCCGATAAGCAATGTCGTGGGACGTTCCAGTCCGGCGGCAAATCCCGCTGCGCCGGCAATGAGGCCGTCGATGCCGCTTGCACCGCGGTTTGTTCCCACGGGTACCCGGTTTCCGCCGGGATCGGCGTACATGTCCATGTCGCGAATCGGCATGCTGTTGCTGAGAAAAAGAGCATGATTTTTGGGAATGTTTTGAGAAATGATCCGCGCCACAGCAGGTTCAGAGATGTTTTTATCTTTATTGAGAAATGCTGCAACAATATTTTCAACGAGGCGGGATTTTTGCTCTGCCGGGGAATCGTCCTTTGGTTTTTCCGGCTTTTTTATTTGTTCTGAAACACGGTCGCAAAAAGCAGGAATGTCCGCTTCGATCCTGAGATCGACAAGATGCGACGGATCGTGGCGAAAGGGGTGATCCACAATGTGGATGTATTTCATTCCGGCGTTTGCTTCAGCGAATTGCAAAAAACGTTTTGAGGTCAGTTGCCCGCCGATATGCAAAATGACATCCGGTTTGATTTCAGCTTTGAACTTTTCGGACAAGAGGAGTTGATCAAAATAATTAATATTCGCCGCGTTACCCAGGCGCAGGCCTGAAGCAATATCCGCAAAAACCGACCATCTCAGTTTTTGCGACAAGTTGAAAACAGCTTCACTCTCCTGCAAACTGTGGAGCCTGCCGACAACGAGCAGACCCCGTTCTGATCTTTTCAATGTGGCAACGGTTTCATCCAGGGACTCGGCGTCCGGCATCGAGCGAGGCAATAAATATTTCGTATACGGTATGGCATTTTCGCGCCAGGTTTTCAGCCCCCCTAAATATTTTTCTCCGATAGATTGCAGCGAGGGAGCAAGCGGCTCTCTGAACATGAAATTGAGATGAACAGGCCCGACCGGTGAACGCAGCATCCTGTAAACCGCCTGATCGACGGTCGTCAAAACCATTTGCGGGGGAATCTTTTCATCGGGCGTCGGGAAATCAAATTGCCAGCGGAGATAATTTGCAAACATGCCGGGCTGGCGGATGGTTTGGTTGGCGCCGGTTTCGCGCAGTTCCGGTGGACGGTCTGCCGAGAGGACGAGGAGCGGCACGCCATCCATCGACGCTTCCACCACGGCCGGATAATAGTTGGCAACCGCGGTGCCGGAGGTAGCAATGACGGCAGCCGGCTTTCCGGTCGCACGTCCATAACCCAGAGCATGAAATCCTGCGCCGCGCTCATCGATACAGATCAATTTCCGGACATTTGGATTTCGTGCAGCGGCAATCGTCAACGGCGTGGAGCGGGAACCCGGGGAAATGCAAAAATAGGTTACACCGTTTCTGACCAATTCCTCCACGAGCAACGATGCCCACAAAGCGTTCAAGTTTTCAGCATGAAGCATCATCCGTTTTGAACAGTTTTGTAAAGTTTAAAATTTTATTTTCATTTTCTTCCCATTCTTTTTTGGGATTTGAACCTTGCACAATTCCCGATCCTGCGAACAAGGAAAGCGAGTTTCCGGAAACCAACGCAGATCGAATGGCCACGGCAAATTCGGAAGCTTTGTTGCCAACCCAGCCGACCGGTCCTGCATACCAGCCGCGATCGAAAGGTTCCATCTCGGCGATATAGCGCATAGATTCAGCGCGGGGAAAACCGCCCACGGCAGGTGTCGGGTGCAGCCGTGCTAATATTTCGCCATCGCTGACACCGTTGCTTAAAGGGCCATTGAAAAGCGTATGCAAATGCTGGACATTGGGCAGCTTGAACAATTGCTCTTTGGCGAGGATGCTGACGGAATCGCAAAAGGGCTCGATACTGGACTTGACCATGTCACTGACCCAGCGATGTTCACGCAAATCTTTCTCGCTTTGCAAGAGTTCTGCACCAAGAATTTTATCCGAGGTTTTATCCTTGCCGCGCAAACGCGTACCGGCAACCGCTTCACTGAAAATATCGCTGTTGTCACGTCGGTAAAGTCTTTCCGGCGTGATGCCGAGAAAAGCAGAACGTGAATTCCTTTGAAAGCAGAATTGAAAACTGTGGGGGCTGGTTGTGGACAGAATTTTGAACAGCGAAACAGGATCGATGGATTGGGAAAATTGCAAAACCGATTTGCGCGCAAGGACAATTTTTTGCAAACCCTGATCCTTAAATAAATCCAGGGCACGAACCACATTGTTTTTCCATTCCTGCCAATCCGGAAAATCACGCCGCGATTTGCAGACAGGTAGTTCCTGCGAACTTTTATCCCGATTAAATTTCAAATTCCCTGTTTCTGATTGCAACTCTTTCAAAAAGCGTTGCGAATTTTCTTTTGACGGAACAGTGAAATTGCAGGCAAACCAGGACTGAACCCCGTCGTGGAATATTTCAAATTTTGGGATAATGAAACGAAAAGTTGAGAATTGTTGCCACTCGGCAGACGGGGGTTGAGATGAGTCGAATCGTATCCCGCCGTAAAAACGAAGCTCGGGATGAGAATCATGCAAAACGTTTTGCATCTGCGCAAATAGTGCAGGAAAGGCAATCGAAAAGTCACCGGAAACATCATAAACGCTGCCCACGCCGGCCATGGCAAACCTGTGATCGCGTCCGCACCAGTATGTTTTAATTTCAGAATTCTGCTGTTGCAGCCAGTCTAACAAATCAATCGTGTCAAGCGCTGTTTGGACGCGCCAAATATGACCTTGTCTGGAATAATTTTCTTCCCGCGAAAAAAAAGAATAAAATTGTTGTAATAGTTTTACGGATATTTGTTTATCGTTTTGCAGCATAATTTTTTAACAGTATTAAAGAATCAATATATTTTATCGCCCAAATAAAGAGTGGCAATGCCGAATGTTAAAGGAATTGCTCGTACATTTTCAAAACCGGACTGTTCGAGTAACCGGCAAAAGGCTTCCCCATACGGAAAAGATTCCACGGATTTGTTGAGATAATTATAGGCATTGCGATCACCGGAGAGCATTCCGCCGATTTTGGGCAGGATATGTCGAAAATATAATAAATATACTTTTTGAAAAAATTTGTTTTCCGGTAGAGAAAATTCTAAAACAAGAGCCCGTCCATCCGCTTTTAGCACTTTATTCAT
>JAACEJ010000146.1 GCA_011682565.1 Actinomycetota bacterium
ATGATTTTACACCATTCATCCGCCAGATTCAAAGCGATTTGGGCATCCACGTCTTCCTGAATGATTGGTGGAAGACAGCTCTCGATCGTTATGAAGAAATTTTTGAAAAAAAGGATGATCATTCCGGCGAATTTGAAACATCAATTGCCTTGGCTCTTTTTCCGGATTTGGTGGAACTGGAGAATGCCGGTGATGGACTGACAAGGCCATTCAGATTTGAAGCGCTGCAAAAGGGCTGGGTAAAAACCAGCCGCAGGTTTGCGAATCTCAACGATCATTGTGCTGCCGGAAGTCCGACGAATGCTTCGGCGGAAAAGGGAAAGAAATATCTGGAAATCGTGCTGGAACGCCTGAGCGACTTTCTGGTGGAACTGACGGAATCGCCGATTGATGAATTTTTTCCACATGTTTAATTTTGCCGCACCGCTATATGTAAAAATTATTAATACCTTTTTACGCGGCGACACGGATCAAGCTCGCGTGCTTTAGTTGCTATCCATAAATGACAAACTCGTAAAAAGTCGAAAAGCATGTCATCGCGAGGAGCGGAACGTGAGTTTACCCCGAATTATCGGGGAAGCGATCTTTATAAAACAGCACGTTAGTCGACATCCAGATTGCTTCGCTTCGCTCGCAATGACACTTTAGGACTTTTTGCGAGTTACTCTTTCATGACTGGAATTAACTTCAAACACACCGGCATCGATATTTTTGCCTGATGACCCGTTGGCGTCAGTTCTCCGCTTTTTTGATCAATCCAAAATGTAACCACATTATTAGATTTTTTATTGGCAGCGAGGAGAATGGTTCCGCCCGGATCGATGGCAAAATTTCGCGGCCAATCGCCCTGCACGGGCTCGCATTCGATGAGAGATAATTTTTCTGACTTTTCGCCAAAAGAAAAAACGGCAATGCTGTTGTGGCCGCGATTGGATCCGTAAACAAACTTACCGTCCGGGGATGTGTGAATGTCTGCACAATAACTCTCTCCCGTCCATCCTGCCGGCAATGTGCTCACGGTTTCAATTTTCGTCAATGCGCCGTTGGTGGAATCGTATTTCATCGATGTGATCGTTGACGCAAGTTCACTGATGACAAAAGCGAACTTGCCGCTGGGATGAAAAGTGAAATGGCGCGGCCCCGAGCCGGGCGCTGTTTTAAAAAACGGGGGATCGTTTGGCAAAAGCTTTCCATTCACTAAATCCAGTTTATAAATCATGATTTTATCCATCCCCAAATCAGGCACAAAAGCAAAACGGTTGTCCGGCGAAACCCAGATCGAATGGGGATGCGGTTCCTTTTGCCGGTCGGGATTGACGCTCGATCCGTGATGTTTTATCACATCCGTTGCAGACCCCAGGCTGCCGTCCTCCATTATCGGCAGAATGGAAACCGTACCGCCCGTGTAATTTGCCGCCAGAACCCATTTGCCGGAATGATCGACCGAAACGTGGCAAGGCCCTGCTCCTTCGGACGATTGTTTGTTGAGGAAAATCAATTCGCCGGTTTGTGGGGAAATTCGATAAGCAAAGATATCCCCGCTCTGCGAACGAACCTGGCTGACGGAATAAAGATAATTTCCGCCGGGACGAATGGCCAGGAATGAGGGATTTTCTATGCCTGTGGTTTTGGAAAAATAGGTTAGTTCGCCGTTTGCCGTATTCAGGCGGTAGAGATAAATTCCTTCACTTTCGCCGTTTGTATACGTGCCGACGTAGACCAGGAAATCTTGCGCCATATTTTTTGTTTTGTTGTTCGACGTACATCCTGCGATTATGATTCCTGTTAGCAGTACAATCAAAGTCATTCCGAAATATGATTGATGGGTCATTGTCATTTCTCCGGATTTTGAATATGGTTTAGTCGCGCAAAAGGACAAATTTAGATGGTTGAATTTCCGGGACGATCAACTTGCCCACCAATTTGGATATTTTTCCATTCCTTCCGGAAAATCTTGCATCGAAAGGATTTACTTGATTCTCCGTGAGAATGGTAGCGCTGTATTCAGGGTCAAATTTTATAGCTTTCAGGCAGCAGCTATACTTGCTATTCCTTTATCTTTTGTTTCTTCAGAAAATCCAAAACGGTCTTGCTGTCGTTGGCTGCATCGACATTTGTATCTTTGTAAATGATTGTTGCCAACTTGTGCAGCGCATCTACTGATATACGAAAAGTCGTCCATTCATCCATGGGAAGGGCACCGAGAGATTTGTAAAAACGGATCGCAGGCTCGTTCCAGTTCAGTACAGACCATTCAAATCGGCCGCAGTCGCGTTCGACGGCAATTTTGGCCAGGTGTGCGAGCATGGCTCTTCCAATGCCTTTCCCCCTCATTTCAGGTTTGCGGTCAGCAGAATGATAAAGGAACACTAGAGCATCCACCCGCCATAATAATGCCGTTTTATATACTGATTTGCCTCTTCAACATTGGTCACTTTCATGTTCGCCGCATCATAGTAGAGCCGTTGGTTTGGATAGCGCATGGCCACATTACCCAACAAAACCACTTCTGTCAGCGGCCCGGAAACATCAAAGTTGGAGCTCGGTTTATCTCCGCCAAGAATACCGTCCACCCATTCGCGATAAATGCCTTGGGTTCGCTTGAGAGTTTTGGGAGGGCGTTTGAACTTTTTCATGGCTGATTCCGGAATAAGCCTGGGATTGGCGCCGTAGGTGCCGCACATAATCGTTCCCTTTTTACCGATGAGCAAAACACCGCCACCGCTGTCACCCATCATGCGGCCCTGCTCCAATTCTTTTGGCCGAAACGGCATCAACCCGCCGTCGTACCATGTCATTTCAACTGCGGGTCTGCTGCCGCGTTTTGCAAATTCGTATCGAATCATGGATGCAACCGGATATGTATCTTTTTTGTAAGGTGTATTCATCACCGCTTCGACCGCAACAGGGTTATGCAGATCGAGCGCCCAAACCGGTGTATCCATTATGTGGCATCCCATATCGCCGAGAGCGCCGCTGCCGAAATCCCAAAATCCTCTCCAGCGAAACGGCAAATAGATAGGATGGTACGGTCGGTCTCTGGCCGGGCCGAGCCATAAATCCCAGTTTAAAGCACGGGGAACCGACGGTGTTTCCTTCGGGACATCAATTCCCTGGGGCCAGCGTCCGCCGGGTCGATCTGTCCAGCAGTGTACTTCGGTAACATCTCCAATTGCACCGGCATGAATCCATTCGTAAATGAGCTTGTTGCCCTCCATCGCATGTCCCTGGTTGCCCATTTGCGTTATAACGCCAAGTTTTCTTGCCGCCAATTTCAGTTGCCTGGCTTCCCAAATATCATGGGTTAGTGGTTTTTGGCAGTAAACATGTTTGCCCTTTTTCATTACTGCCATGGCTGCCAAAGCATGTAAATTATCCGTCGTCTCTACAGTCACTGCATCAATGCCCTTTTCAACCTCCAGCATTTCGCGAAAGTCTTCGTAGGCTTGCACACCCTTGAAGGATTCCATACCTTTTTGTTTTGCATAGTATTCTTCAATTTGGTGTTTAACCGGAATGCGGCCTGAGAATCCTTTAAAATAGAATTCGCTATAGTCGTATTCTCGCATTGGATCCGCGACGGCGATGTACTGAAGTTCCGGGAATTTAATCAGGTTATCCTTGTCTGTTCGGCCCTGGCCACCGGTGCCGATAATGGCAACGTTGATTTTGTCGCTCGGAGCGATATTCCCTTTTCCACCCAATACGAATCGTGGAACAATTGTAAAAGCCGCTGTTGTAGCGGATGTAACTTTTAAAAAGTCGCGTCTGGTTCTTTTGTTGTTTTGGAGTTCATTCATAATTTTTTCCTCCGATGAAATATTTTCTTACCATTAGACATGCGTTAGATACTTTTTTTTCTCGCGCCTGCTTACAGAAAAACAGCTTTCCCTTCCTTCATCGACTGAACCTCTGCGTTTGCAATTTCAATGCTCTGTCTTGCGCTGTCCATAGTCATTTTTTCGGGGTGCTTTCCGGTTTCAAGACAATCGATAAAATATTCATATTCGTGCATATAACCATCCCCTGTAGGAATTGCAAGCGGTTCCGGTTTATCGACGCCCCGGCGTGTGAGTGTGAGGGCGGGTGAAGCGTTGCTGTCGTATTCCAGTTTTCCTTTTTCAAAAATCGCGGTAAAAGCCATTTTAAAACCGGTGGGATAGGCCCAGCTTCCTTCCGCAAAACACATCGGCCCGTCGGCAAAAGTGTACTGTGTCATAACGGCTTCATTGCCACCGCTTGCCCCGGTGAACCCCTGAGAAAAAACGGAAACGGGGCGACCGAAAAGATAATTAATGAAATCCAAATCGTGCACATGCAGATCAAAAACGCAGCCTCCGCTTTTGGTGGAATCCGCAAACCAGCTTTTGGGGCCGGCCCAAAATGGTGATGCACTGACGCGGCGGAAAATAAAAGAGAGGGGTATTCCCAGTTCTCCGGAATCTTTGAACTTTTTGAGGATTTCATATTCCGGCCAAAAACGAATGCATTGTGCGATGAACAGCCGCTTTTGGTTGCGCCCGGCTGCCTCGATCATCGCGTCGCAGTCTTCCAGCGAGAGCGCCATGGGTTTTTCACAGATAACATGCTTTCCGGCTTCCAGCGCCTGCGTTACAAAACGACGGTGCAGGTGTGTGGGCAGGCAGATGCTGACACAATCCACCTCGGTTGCGGCAAGCATTTCCTCAATAGATGTGAATGTCGGCACGCCATTAAGCAAATCTTCTTGCGGCGTCTCTCCAATATTTCCCTGGGTGACGGATTTTAATTTTGTCGGATCATTTTCTACCAGTGCGGCGACGTGGGCGCGCGGATTTTTTTTCAATATTGAGAGATGAGTCGCTCCCATCATACCGTATCCAACAACAGCAAAATTGATCATTTTTTCTCCTGATTTTAAAATTAATATTACAGACCGAACACACTTAAAAGTCCTATTTTCCAAAGTACAAAAAAGATGATGACAATAAGAAGTATGGAGACAATTCCGAGGATCGTCCGCACAACGATTAATGCCAGGCTGGCGACGAAAACAATGGCGGTGCCTCCCATCAATGCCGATTTGATCTGACCGGCGTCTCCTAAACGCATGAAAACGGGGTCCAGTTTATTCCCCAGGGAAGCTATAGCAGCAAAGATAACAAACGCCAGAAACGCGAGTTTGAACAGAAACGAACGCATGATAAACTCCATTTAGATTTTGACTTGGAGGTAAACCAGAACTTTAATATTTAACAGTACGAAAATCAAAAGCGGAATGCAATAAAAAAAATTACTGCAAAATTAATTTTCAAACGCATTGCTGAACAAAAGTCCTTGACAAAGGAATTGCTTCTCATTACATTTGCGCTGTTATTAAAATCAAGTGTTACAGTATAAAGAGGTAATGTGATGAAACCGAAGATTATTATTGGAGTAACAATCATTGTCGGCGCTTTGATCTATCTGATTGCCGGCGGGTTTAAAAGCAACGCGGTCTATTACTTAACTGTACCCGAATTGTGTGCAAAGGAACATTTGCCGGTAGGAGAAGGGCTGAGAATCAGCGGCTATGTTGTTCCTGAAACGATCGACTGGAATTCGCAAAATATCCAATTGAACTTTGCCATGGCCGAGGGGCCGGATACTTTGCGGGTAAAGTATAACGGAATTATGCCGGATCAACTTGCGGATGCCCAACAAGTTGTGGCTGAAGGAACGCTCGACAGCACCGGCGTTTTGCACGCGACAAAACTACTTCTTAAATGCCCATCCAAGTATGAGGCAAAGGGGCAGGGTACTTATGACAGGGGATATTGATTTCTGTGACGGGGAAAGGCTGGAAATTAAAGTTGCGTAAAGCCGGGTATTTGATTCTGATCAATCTGTTTATTCTTGCTCTTCTTTTTACTCTGGTTGAAGTTCTTTTTCGAATATTCCCAATTGTCAAAATCAATTGGGTGGAAGGAAATGACCAGACGGGCTTTACGATTCCCGCCTATTATACTGAGAATCTGGTCTATCCGGAACACCCTGATCATTTCTTTTCCTACCGCAGCAACAACCTTGGATTTCGCGAAGACAAAGACACACAAATCCGAAAATCTGATTCCGTTCGCATTGTGGTACTTGGGGACAGCCATACGGATGGTGTGTGCTGGAATCGCGAGTCCTATCCGAATCGCCTGGAATATTATCTCAACCAGGCCAGTCCCAATAAAACGTATGAAGTCATAAACGCCGGGACTGGAAAATATTCTCCCTTTCAGTATCTCCGCGCCTACCAATTCCGAATCAAGCCGCTCAAGCCGGATATTGTCATCATTGGTTTTTATATTGGCAATGACTTTTTTGACATGTACCGCCGTGACGATCGGCCTTCTTGTTCTTTCAATCATAAAGGTGAAATTGTTGAGTTGCCGCCGCAATTTTATTTTTATGCCCAACCAGGGTTCAATTCTTCATGGCGATCAAAAAGTTTTGTTTATTATCTTTTTTTCGGCAGCCGCTTTTGGAAAGGTATTTCCTACAAAGTAACGCGTGCGATTATTTTTTACAGGAATATCTCATCAATGGGAGGCGCTTCCTTTTCACAAGTCATACATTATTTTATCACCCTTGATCGACTGGCAAAGATTCATCGTCACGCAACAACGCAGTCCCTGGCGCAGGAGGCATTTTTTCATTATTTTCCCGGAAAGAGGGATGAATCTTTCAAACTGGTAGAATATGTTTTCAGGAAATTTCTTGCGGAGCAAAGACAGCAGCCATTTCGCCTCATTGTTGTTCCCATTCCGACAAAAATTGAAATCGAAAGTCAGCGGCTATATGATATTTTAAGTCAGGTTGAAAAAAAGCGTCCGGATTTGTGCCGCAAATCTTTCGCTGCATTTGATGACTCTTTATATGATGACCTGATTTCTGTTTTGAAAAAGCTGAAAATTGAGTATATTGATCTTCGTCCGCTGCTTCATGAAAAAGCCCGGCAACAGAAACTCTATTATTGTACCGATTTTCACTTGAATCCTGTGGCTAACGATCTCATCGGGGAGAAAATATGTCATTACTTACTCAACCCAAAAGAAAAGGAGACGATGAAATGAAAAAAACTCTGGTCGCATTGTCACTCGTTTTTTTGATTATGAGTGCGATGTACTGTTCCAAAACAAAACCAAAAGAGGAATGGATAAATGTCATGCCCGGCCCGAATTTTGAGGGTTGGACGATTGTCGATATTCCTGCCGACGGCCCATTGAGCGAAACACCACAATGGTCGTTTGATAAAATCTGGCACCAGGCGCAAATGGGAAGTGCTTCGGGCGGATATCTGTTCGGCTACTCATTTGTTAATGGCGAAGAAAAGCGGGTAAGTACCAAAGATCAAATGAAAGACATGAAGAACCCGGTCAAGCCGGCGGGCGAATAGAACAGCTACGACATTACCTGCAAAGGCCCGACAATTTCTTTGGTTGTGAACGGCGTCAAGACAACCGTTTGGAAAAATTGCGAGGTGCTGAAAGGCTATATCGGCTTGGAGGCGGAGGGCTATTATGTTGAATTCAGGAATTTGCAGGTGAAGGAATTATAAATAATTTGGCGGAAAAACACAGCCAGCCTCCCGCGGGTTGTGGAG
>JAACEJ010000147.1 GCA_011682565.1 Actinomycetota bacterium
TGCACCTTAGCCGACATCCAGATTGCTTCGCTTCACTCGCAATGACATTTTGGGACTTTTTACGAGAAACTCATCAGTGCTTTGGCAAGAGTTTTTCTTGAGTTTAGTCATTATTTTACCTATCATTTCAACTGGAATTTATTATGCTGGCAAAAAGAATCATTCCTTGTCTCGACGTTAAAGACGGTCGCGTCGTCAAAGGCATTAACTTTTTAAACCTTGTCGATGCGGGCGACCCGGTGGAGCAGGCGCATTATTATGACGAGCATGGCGCGGACGAGCTTGTCTACCTTGACATTACAGCTTCTGCAGAGAAGAGAGACATCATGCTGGACGTTGTCCGCAGGACATCGGAACAGGTTTTTATGCCGCTCACAGTGGGTGGCGGAGTTCGCACCGCGGCAGATGCGCAATTGCTGCTCAAAAGTGGGGCGGATAAAGTGACGATGAATACTGCCGCCGTTCTTAATCCGCAACTCGTTTGCGAATGTGCAGACCGCTTCGGCAGCCAGGCTACGGTTGTGGCGATCGATGCCAAGCGCGCGGAAGGGGGGAACTGGATTGTTTATATTTATGGCGGACGGACAGCGACGGAACGCGATGCGCTGGAATGGGCGCTTGAAGTTGAAAAGATGGGAGCAGGAGAAATTATGCTCACGTCGATGGATCGTGATGGAACCAAAAAGGGATTTGATATCGATCTGACAGCAACAATATCCACCGCTGTTTCAATTCCGGTGATTGCATCCGGGGGGTGTGGAAAACCGGAGGACTTTTTAACTGTTTTCGTGGAAGGAAAAGCTGATGCCGCATTAGCTGCATCCATTTTTCACTATCGTGAAAATTCAATACGGGAAATCAAAGAATACTTACGGGAGCAAAATATTCATGTCAGAAATTGAGAACGTCGACAGGACGGAATTTGTTAAATCAATAAAATTCGATGAGCGCGGACTGGTACCTGCAGTTATTCAGGACGAGGCCGATGGCGCCATTCTTATGCTTGGCTATATGAATAAAGAGAGCCTGGAAATAACGCTGGGAAAAAGATTGGTAACATTTTGGAGTCGTTCGCGTCAGGAACTCTGGACGAAAGGGGAAACTTCGGGTAATTTTCTGCGGTTAAAAGAAATTTACAAGGATTGTGATTCGGATACGATTCTTGTCAAAGCCGAACCCCAGGGACCGACGTGCCATACCGGTAAACGATCGTGCTTTTCCTGGCTGTTAAATGATCAAAAATGAGATGGAAAAGATGAAAAGAAAACATCACTTTTATTTGTTTTTGCTTACAGCCGTTTTTCTTCTCGGTTCGGGATTTAGCAAAGATGATATTGCGCAAATTCTTTTTCGGGAATCGACTTTTAATGATTTTAAATATCCAACCGGAATGCTCGATAAAAAGTACACCCAAATCCTGGAAAACCGTTCACGCTATACTTTTCCCAAAGCCCGTGTTTTAAAAGTCGTCAGCTATGTAACCCAGGATAATCCTCGCAAAGTAGTTTCTTATTATTCACAATTGAGCGGGCAGCGATTTGAAAAGAAGGGCGATTTGCTTACCTATATTTTTTCCAAGGTCAACAAGTTACCGGCCAGTCGAATCGAAATTTATCCCATTCCCAATATACGTATTCAAAAACAGTTTTGGCCAACACGCATAAATCTTTATATCATCAGCTACCCCATTTCCGTAGGTCTGCCGCAGGGTTTAAATCGCTCAATAGAGGATTTGAAAAAGCGCGCGGGCCGGTTTACCTATGATGGAGCTATGCGTGAAGACGTTGCGAAGCTGGCGAACGAAGAATTGGGGCCTGATGCGGAAGTTTATATTCTTTCGACTACGGATTCTTTTGAAAAAGTCTATTCTTTTTTTCGCAGAAAAATCCGCCCGCTGTATGTGCGCGCAGGCCGGGACGGGAATATCTCGGTGCGTGATTTTGAATTTGATGCCACAAAAGCCGTAGGGTTGAATCGCAAAAAAATGGAGTTATACATTCGCGTCGAAGAAAATCCTATGGTTACGGATGCAAAAGGGAATTCGCAAATTTATCTCGGCCATGTTTTTATAAAATACAAATTTTGGAAAAACCACTAGAGGATTATCTGCTTTGACTCCATTGCCTGAAAAAAGTTTCCCTTTGATTATTGAAAATGAGGATGTTTTAGACGACCTTTTATCAAAACCATCTCCGCAAGCTGTAGAGGTCATTTCTCAAATTGATGGAGATTTTATTCTTTTGGGTGTTAATGGGAAAATCGGGATTTCTCTTGCACGCATGATTAAGAGAGCTTGTGATCTTGCCGGTGTTAAAAAAAGGATCGTCGGTGTTTCCCGCTTTAACTCTCCCGAAGGCAGAAGGATTTTGCAAGGATTCGGTGTTGAAATACTTCAGGGCGATTTGCTCGATCGTAATTTTCTTGAAAACCTGCCATTGCTCAAAAATGTAATTTTTATGGCCGCTATGAAATTTGGTTCCAGTGAAAAATTACCTTTCATGTGGGTAATGAACTCATATCTGTCCGGCCTGGTTGCCGAAAAATTCAGCGAGTCGAAAATAGTTGCCTATTCGACAGGTTGTGTTTACCCGCTCGTTCGCGTGGGTCGTGGTGGCTCAAAAGAAAGCGATGCCCCTCAGCCTGTCGGAGAATATGGGCAGTCATGCCTGGGGCGCGAGCGAATGTTTCAATTTATCAGTGAAAAAATGAAAACACCTGTTGCCGTTATTCGATTGAACTATGCGGTTGAAATGCGTTACGGCGTACTGGTGGACATTGCTCTCAAAATAAAGAATGAACAGCTTGTTGATTTGAATATGGGGCACTTTAATGCAATATGGCAAGGGGACGCTAACGCAATGGTCCTGTGCAGCTTTGCTCATTGCAGCGCCCCCGCAAATATTTTAAACATTACCGGCCCGGAAACGCTTTCCGTGCGCAGAGTCGCAGAGCAGTTCGGTGAATTGTTCAATAAAAAACCTGCATTTGTCGGGCAAGAAGCCGAGACGGCCCTGCTTAGCGATGCCGGCAAGGCATTCAAATTGTTCGGCTACCCGCAAATTCCATTGCAGCAGATTATCCGGTGGACGGCGGATTGGATAATGAAGAATCAGCCGTTGCTGCAAAAACCGACACATTTTGAAGTAAGAAATGGAAATTTTTAGCGAGGGATTAATAGAATGAATTTTCCTGAACTACCACAAGAAATATCAACTGCTTTACATGCGGGACAGGTCATTCCTGCACATCCTCTCGCTTTAACGGTATCCCGCACTTTGGATGAACGACATCAGCGAGCACTAACGCGCTATTATCTCGATTCCGGAGCAGGTGGAATTGCCATCGGCGTGCATACGACACAATTTGAAATCCGTGATCCTAAAATTGGTCTCTACAAACCGGTGCTAAAACTTGCGAACGAAGAAATTGATGCATTTATTGCCAAAAGTGGAAAACCAATCATAAAAATTGCCGGAATTGCCGGACGAACAGAACAGGCGGTTAAGGAGGCGGAATTTGTAGCCGGACTAGGCTATCACGCAGGGCTGGTCAGTTTGGCCGCCTTGACGCACGAAGATAATGAGGAGCTTTTGAAACACTGCAGAACTGTTTCGCAAGCTATTCCATTGATTGGCTTTTATTTGCAGCGGGCAGTTGGCGGAAGAAAACTTGATGTGAATTTTTGGCGCGAGTTTTCGAACATTGAAAATGTCGTTGCCATAAAAATGGCGCCATTCAACCGCTATGATACCCTGGATGTCGTGCGCGGTGTTGCCGAATCCGGCCGGGCCGATCAAATTGCTCTTTATACCGGCAATGATGATAACATCATCGCCGATCTGTTGACAAAATATTCCCTTGTTGTTGATAAGAAACCAAGGCAAATAGAAATCGTCGGCGGACTTTTAGGACATTGGGCTGTTTGGACGAAAAAGGTTGTGGAAATTTTCAACAACATAAAAAAGGGCGCAAGTTTTTCGGAACTGCTGACTCTCGGCACACAAATTACAGATTGTAACGCTGCCTTTTTTGATGTTGCTCATGATTTTTCCGGCTGTATTGTGGGAATTCATGAGGTGTTGAGAAAGCAGGGACTCTTGCAGGGAATTTGGACATTAAATCCGGATGAACAGCTTTCCGCAGCACAAAAAGAAGAAATTGATCGTGTATACGCTGCTTATCCGGAACTTAATGACGATGATTTTGTGGCTGAGAATTTACAAAGATGGCTCACTTGAAAAGGAATAGTCGTCCATGTTGATCTGGCCGATCGTGATATAGCTGTAAAAAGACCGGTCGCAATTATTGGAACAGTGGAAACTGGTGAATATTCTTTCAACGCTTGAATCATTTGCGGCGTGAAAATATTTTACTTCTCCACACTGTTCACAAGTAATAATGAGGTCCAGCGTTTTTTGCGTCTCCGTCTCCGGAAGTTCGTTTGCTACGAGTAGTGCCATAGGGGATATCCATTTCAAAAGGTTAAACGCTTCAAGTTGACGTTATTTATTACGGTCATCCCGGTCATAGTGCGGAAAATATAATGAGCTTTTCATAACTGAGTTTTGCCAGAGAATTAAAAAAAATGTTGCATAACTCCACAGAGATACTTATATTTGAAAACTTTTGCGGGAGTAGTTCAGTGGTAGAACACAACCTTGCCAAGGTTGGGGTCGCGAGTTCGAATCTCGTCTCCCGCTCTTTTGTTGTGGCGGCGTAGCCAAGTGGCTAAGGCGGAGGTCTGCAAAACCTCTATTCATCGGTTCGACTCCGATCGCCGCCTCTATCCATAGCGCAAGCCGGGGTGGCGGAATAGGTAGACGCAAGGGACTTAAAATCCCTCGGACTTTTAAGTCCGTGCCGGTTCGATTCCGGCCCTCGGCACTAGTACAGAATTCCGTTATGAATTGAACATGAGCGTCGCCATCCGGTGCGCTTTTTTTATAATTTGTTGCACATACTAAATAGTCTGGGCGGTTAGCTCAGTTGGTTAGAGTACTTGCTTGACATGCAAGGGGTCGCTGGTTCAAATCCAGTACCGCCCACTATAATGTAAGGTATTTTATTCATTGTAAAAGGTTGAGATTTTTCTCATGTTTTGCAGGTTGCCGCCTCCTATTCAGGCGGTTTCGTGTTTTAGTGCCGAGTGAAAGGAAGTAACGTGTCAGAAATTAAGATCACATTCCCGGATGGCCGGGTAAAATCTTATGCAAACGGTATCCGCCCTGCAGATATTCTCGGTGATATTGGAGGACGGCTGGCACGTGAAGCGATCGCGGCGAAATTTAATGGTGCCGTCATCGATTTGTCAAAACCGCTGCAAGAAGATGGCGCTCTGGTTTTTATTGATATTAAATCTCCCGAGGGAATAAAAGTCTTCTGGCATAGCTCGGCCCATGTGATGGCACACGCAGTTAAAGAACTTTTCCCCGAAGCAAAATTTGCCTTCGGCCCTACTGTAGAAGAAGGATTCTATTACGATATTTACGTCGAAAAGGCTTTCACTCCCGATGACCTTGTTCGCATCGAAGAAAAAATGCACGAGATCGTCAAGGCCGATCAGCCTTTCCAGCGGGAGGAACTTTCCGTAGAAGACGCTTTGTCCATGTTTCGCGACTTGAAGGAAAAATTTAAAGTTGAACAAATTGAGCGATTGGGTGAACCACCTAGTATTTATCGTGAGGGCAACTTTGTTGATTTATGCCGCGGCCCGCATGTACCATCGACAGGATATATTAAATATTTTAAATTGATGAGTGTCGCAGCGGCTTACTGGCTGGCTGATGAAAAGAATGAATCGCTGCAAAGAATTTATGGCATTTCGTATCCAAAAAAGTCGCAGTTAGAGGCCTATTTACACAAAATTGAGGAAGCGAAAAAACGGGACCATCGCCGCCTGGGAAGAGAACTGGATCTTTTTAGTATCAACGAAGAGTCGGGCCCGGGGCTGGTTTTGTGGCACCCGAAAGGCGCTTTTATCCGTCATAAAATTGAAGAGTTTTGGCGGCAGGAGCATTTAAAAGCCGGATATGACTTTGTGAACAGTCCGCATATTGCACGCCGCGACTTGTGGCGTACCAGCGGGCATCTTGATTTCTTTCAGGAAAATATGTTCGCTCCAATGGATGTGGACGAGATACAATATCTTGTCAAACCAATGAATTGTCCTTTTCATCTTTTAATCTATAAATCCCATACTCGCAGCTATCGCGATTTGCCGTTTCGCTGGGCTGAACTGGGCACAGTTTATCGCTATGAAAGATCGGGCGTTTTGCATGGCCTGATGCGCGTGCGCGGCTTTACCCAGGATGATGCGCATCTTTTCTGTCGCCCGGATCAGTTGGATGAGGAAGTATCAAAACTCATAGATTTTTCTCTCAATATGCTGAAAGCCTTTGGATTTGTAAATTATGACATATTCCTTTCCACACGGCCGGAAAAATTTGTCGGCACTGTAGACAACTGGGATCGGGCAACTGCATCTCTGCAAAATGGCCTTGACAAGGCAGGCATCGATTATCAGGTAGATCCTGGCGAGGGCGTGTTTTACGGCCCCAAAATAGATATTAAAATTCGAGATTCTCTTGGCCGTTCCTGGCAGTGTTCGACCATTCAGGTCGATTTTAACGAGCCGGAACGTTTTGACATTTCCTATATCGGTCAGGATGGAGAAAAACATCGACCGACCATGGTGCACAGGGCACTGCTTGGTTCTTTGGAGAGATTTTTTGGTGTGTTAATCGAGCATTATGCCGGCGCCTTTCCACTGTGGTTAGCGCCTGTTCAGGTGCATATTATTCCCATTACCGACAAGCAGTTGGAATACGCCGAATCCGTTCAGCAAAAATTACGTGCCGCCGATATTCGTTGCAAACTTGACGACCGGAGTGAAAAGGTCGGATATAAAATTCATGACGCAGAATCGCAAAAAATTCCGTATATGTTAATCGTTGGTCAAAAGGAAATTGAAGCGAAGAACGTTTCAGTCCGAAAACACCGGGAGGGTGATAAAGGTTCTATGGGTTTGGACGCATTTATCGCTGTCATTCAACAGGCGGTAAAAGATAGATCCTCTCAATAAAGAAAAAGTATAATAATATTTCAGGAGGTTAATTATTAAAAGACGTCCGATTCGTGTTAACGAACAAATAGATGCCCCGCAGGTTCGTCTGATCGATGAAAACGGAGAACAGGTAGGCATCGTGGTCATCAGGGATGCTTTGCAAAAAGCTCAGGATGCAGGGTTTGATTTGGTAGAGGTCTCGCCTGACGCCAAACCACCGGTATGCAAAATAATGGATTTTGGCAAATACAAGTACGAATTGAGCAAAAGGGAAAAAGAGACCAAAAAGAAACAGCATGTCATTATTACTAAAGAAATTCGACTCCGGCCAAAGATTGAAGAACACGATTTCCAGTTCAAGTTGCGGCACGCACGTAAGTTCATTGAAGCCGGAAATCGGGTCAAAGCCACTGTTATGTTTCGGGGACGAGAAAAAGCCCATAGAGAATACGGCGTCAAGGTTCTGGAACGATTCCAGGAAGAGATCGAGGATGTGGCAAAAGTTGAAAAGGCCGCTAAAATGGAAGGCGGACACTTGATT
>JAACEJ010000148.1 GCA_011682565.1 Actinomycetota bacterium
AACCATGTCATTGCGAGGAGTGCCGCCTTAGCGGCGCGACGAAGCAATCCCTTGAATAGCAGCAAGTTACGAGATTGCTTCGCTTCGCTCGCAATGACAAAAAGTATAAGAAATAATGGTTTTCACACAGTCTGACCAGCTTGGACGGAGAGCAAAATGATTGATTTACGAACAAGGATTTACGATTTTTGATTTATGAAGAATTAGATTCCGCTATTTTTATCCGGATTGCCGAGCAGACAAAGACCGGCAATTTAATTTTCAATACTTCTCAGCAAAGCCCAGGCAAGCACTGCCACTTGCTCGCCCTCTTCTGTTTCTTTCAGTTCCAGCAAAATAGGTCGAAATATTTCTTTGAGTTCTCCTTCTACAACCTGCTGAAGAACGTGATGAACACCTCTTTTCAAGTATATTGAACTAGATTTTTTTATCAATGCCTTAAGAAGGGGTTTTATCGACGCAGTACCCAAACCAATGAGCCCTTCCGCAGCCAACCATCGAAAATCCGGATTCTCATTCTCCAAAAGAACGATAAAAAACGTCAGGCATTGTACATCGGCTATTTGTGATAGTGCCTTAATAGCTTCCCATTTCAATACGTCATTTTTCGATTCGCACAATTCTTCCAGACGCTCAATAACAGGATGGCCGATATTAACCAAGGCCTCTCGCGCATTTCTCCTCACAATAACTTCGTCGTTAACCAAATCCCTGATTAAGGCATCGATCTTGTCTTCAGTCTGGTTTAATGGTAAAGTTTTTTTATTATTCATGATATTATTCCTCTACGCCTTGATTGTTCTTTCTATAGCCCGATCTCCACGCCCATGGTTCCAAATGATCAAAGATTCGATACGCCACCAGTTTTATCCGATCATTTACTAAAGCCCATGCTAATGCATATCCCCAAATCGAAAGAGCCCCGCGCCATCCGATGGGGGCGTAAAAATTCCGTAAACAGTTATCAAAGTGGCTATACTCAGAACACGAGGTCTGTTCAATTAAATCATAAAATTGTGTCGTTTCAAGTAGCTTAGCATCTAATATATTCCCCCCCACATTCAACTGACGGGCAGTTTCTTTGGCAATAGCCATTTACAGGGCTGTTGCGATTGTAATTCTTATTTATGAAACTTGATTCCTATATGATCTACCAGTTTATAAGCACGGACTTTAGCAAAATCAGTTATCACGAAAGCTACCAAGGCGTACCCCCAGACAAACAGCGCGAGTTTCCAGCCAATCGGTGATACCCACCAACCATATACAGCAAGAAGGGTTGCCAGTACTTTAGTGACCACTGCCGACCAGAACAAAGCGGCGCTGGGTTTAATAGACCAGAAATGACCTCGGGTACGGGTGACAAAGATAGTCAGATGGCCGGCAACAGCAAGTTTTAGAAAAATAAATGATTGCATCGTCTCTCTTGGCAAATGCAAAACTTGCTGAGCAATATAGAATATACCAAAAGAGGAAACAACGCCAATGAGCCCCAAAAAAGTGGACATGCTTAACACAACCCTCATATTCCATCTTTCCGGATCATTGGAATAACGAACATTGTCATAGGCAATTGCCATAATGGGCGCATCGTTAAACAGCGCCAACAACACAATCATAATGGCAGTAACAGGATAAAAATTAAAAACAAGGATGGATAGCGTGATAAAGAACAGCACACGGATGGTCTCGGCGATGCGATAGATGGCATAGCTGTTCATGCGCTGGAATATCTTTCGGCTTTCCTTGATGGCATCGATAATCACCGAAAGCCCCGGCAGGGTGAGCACGATGTCGGCCGCCGATTTTGCTGCATCGGTGGCGCCGGCCACGGCAATTCCTGTATCAGCCTTTTTCAGGGCTGGCGCATCATTAACGCCGTCACCGGTCATGCCAACTATGTGCCCTTTGCCCTGGAGAAGTTCGACGATATGGTATTTATGTTCCGGGTAGACTTGGGCAAAGCCATCGGCTTCTTCAATGATTCGTTGTGCTTCTCTGTCAGGTTTATCAAGGATGGAAGCGGCCGGCATCATGTTAGTGCCCAAACTCACCTTCTGAGCTGTTTCCTTGGCAATGGCAACGTGGTCGCCGGTAACCATCTTGACATCCACGCCCATAGATTTAGCGATTCTTATGGTTTCTGCTGAATCTTCACGGGGGGGGTCAAAAAGCGGTATAATTCCTACAAATTGCCAGTTACCCTGTTTATCAGTCCTGGCAACGCCAAGCGTACGATAACCTTTAGCGGCAAAAGTATCCACATCTTCCTCCACCTTGGCAGCGATATCCTCTTTATTGGCCGCCAACGACAGGATAATTTGAGGGGCACCTTTGGTTACTTTGAAGCTGGTGCTTTCAGCATCGGAGATTGTGGCCTCCGTTCGCTTTACTACCGGATCAAAAGGTTTAAATTCTTTTACTTTGTAGGCACCTATTGTATCAAAAACTTTTAGTGTTTTGGTTTTGTTTATGATGGCATTGTCAATGGGATCCTGATTCTCCTCTTTGGAGGCAAGAGTAGCAAACAGCAACACATCGTTATCTGTGAATCCCGCAAAAGGTTTCACCTGGGCCAAGGTCAGCTCATTTTTAGTAATGGTGCCGGTTTTATCCGAACACAGAATATCCATGCCGGCCATTTCCTCGATGGCGGCCAGTTTGCTGACGATGGCTTTTCTTTTTGCCAGCGCCATTGCGCCGACTGCCATAGTAACCGTCAACACGGCCGGCAGAGCCACCGGTATGGCAGCAATAGTAAGAACCAGCGCAAACTGAAGGGTTTCCAGCACACTCTCATGGCGAAAAAGAGCCACTATAAATATGACCGCAACCAGAACAATAGCCAGGACAATCAGATAATCCCCTATTTTAATGACCGCCTTTTGAAAGTGGCTTTGTGTCTTCGCTTCTGCTACCAGTCTGGCCGTCTTGCCGAAAAAAGTATTCATCGCAGTGGCAACCACCAGCGCATTCATTTCACCCTGGCGGATGATGGAACCGGCATAACCAACATCGGAAACATGCTTTTCAACGGGTAGTGATTCGCCGGTTAATGCGGATTCATCCACCGACAAATAAGCACCATCTACGAGTTTGATGTCTGCCGGGACAATATCCCCCAGGCGCACCCGCACAACATCTCCCGGAACAAGTTCCCGGGCAGGTATTTCAAGCCACTTGCCATCTCGCAGCACCTTTGCCTTCAGGGCCAATTTTTGCTTTAGTAATTCAATGGCGCTGTCCGCCTTGTGCTCCTGCCAGAATCCGACTACAGCGTTTAACAACAGCAGTACAAAGATAACCCAAAAGTCCTCCCAGTGGTGGATGATTGCCGACAGAATAGCCGCAACTTCAATCATCCAGGGAATTGGCCCCCAGAAATAACTTAGAAATTTCATGAGCGGGCTGACTTTTTTTTCGGAAATCTCGTTATAACCGTATTCTTCAATTCGCTCTTTTACAGAAGAATCCGAAAGCCCATTTTCGCTTGAAGAAAATTTCTTAAACAGGTCTTTAACCGATAGTTTTTTAATCTCGGAGATATCTAATATACTTTTATCCATTTTAATTCCTTCTCATTATTACACATAACCCATCTGTGAACAGTTTTGGGGCTAATTTAAGGTGGTGGATTTACCCTTTTGGATAACGTAAAGAACCCATAGGGCGACTGAAGCTATCCAAAAAAAAGATAGCCCTTTTATAAACCATTTCAAAGTACTTTTATCTTTCTATACCAGCTTGCAGGCGTACGGTAAACCTAAAGACCGGTGGAACCTTTCATTATGAAATTTAAAGACAAACTGTTACTCTTAATCTTTAAATTTTACTTATTTTACAATATGAAAATGAAGAAAAGATGAAGGAACCTGAATTTTTGAATACAGGTTTTCTATTCGAAAAGGCGGGAAAACGTAGCGGCGCATTTCCGACTCCGGTTGCCCAAAGGGCACCGGATGTCGGGGCGTAATAGTTCACCTCTATATCCATTTGATAATAAATTGATTGATTTACGAACAAGGATTTATGAAGGATTACGATGTAGATGGATTTCTTCTACCCTGTGCGACGTATTTCAAGTGAATCGCACACGGGTTAAAGAGACTCCGGTTGCCCGAAGGGCACCGGATGTCGGGGCGTAATAATTCGCCCCTATTTCCATTTGATACTAAATTGATTGATTAACGAACAAGGATTTATGAAGGATTACGATGTAGATGGATTTCCTCCACCCTGTGCGACGCGTTTCAAATACGCCGCACAGGGGTTTATCTTTTTATCCTACTGCGCAAGAATCATTTTCATCATCTTGTACACCTGTCCGCTCTTTAAAGTGTAAAAGTAAACACCGGAACTGACTTTATTTCCGGCGTCGTCCCTGCCGTTCCATTCCACCTGATGTTCTCCCGGGCTGAGAAAACTGCTCATCAACGATCTGACTTTTTGTCCCCTGGTATTAAAGATTGTAATCTCCACCTGAGAAGCTTTGGGCAGCTCAAATTGAATGGTTGTCGACGGATTAAAAGGATTAGGAAAATTCTGCGCCAGCCGGATGGTTCTTGGTTTCGCAGAATGTTCTCTGCAGGCCACGCCGGTTCCTGCAGTCAGGACGAAATCCCGACCGTCAAATCCGGTGCCCTCATCCAGATAAAAACTACGCATTGCCGGATCGGACGAGTAGCCTCTTTTATAAACTCCCAAATGATAATCGCCGGCCACCACATCATCGAATTGATAATCGCCGTTATCGTCGGTATAGGCAATGAGAAAACCCTGCGGTGACTCTTCCCAATTATTTTCAGCCGCGACATAAACATTGGGAGCTGTGGAGCCGTCACTAAAAGTAACCCGTCCGCTAATGGAGGTAACAGTTCCGAACGATTCCAAGCTGAAATCTTTTCCTGTAACCGTCTGGCCCTCCTGAACAGGAATTTGAACGTATGGAAAAGACGGAGAAACCACCTTATAGCCGTCTTTTTGAGCGGATAGGCTGGTAATCGTGCCGGGCATAACGCCAAGTTTGTAATTGCCGTTTTCATCGGAAACAGTCTGGTAGAGCCGAAATACAAATGTTGTCAAATCCATTGCCATGCCTGTAATTTCCACTCCTGCCAGACCGCTTCCATTGACCGTACACGTGCCGGTAATGAATGCTTTGTAGGGCTTGAATACAAAATCGGAGGTAACCGTCTGTCCTTCACTGAGGTTAAGTGAATCGGCCTCAGGGTCAACATAATAGTTTGCCGGCCAGTTTTCATTGGCAAAATTGATAAACCGGGAAGGACTAACGACAACAGACCCCGGCATCACTCCCATTCGATAATTTCCCAGTGAATCGGAACTCGTCATACTATAAAAGGGTGATCCCAAACCTCCGGTCGCAAAAATCAAAATCTCCGGCACGGGTGTTCCATCATCCATGATCAATTTCCCCTGGATAAAAGACTTGAACGGATGCAAACTCAGATCGACGGTCTGGTTTTGTACACCGGTGACGGTAACTTGCACGCTATCCGAAGCCTGGTAGTTCACCATGGGCATTTCCATAGCAGCGATTTTAAAAGTACCGGGTGTAACGGCAATTTTATAATTTCCATTATCATCGGTTATACCATAATTTGTATTTTCTGCGTCTTCTGCAAAAACAAAAATTCGCGCTATAGGTTCGCCCGTTTCTGCATCGGTCACCTGACCCTGGATAAATGGCGGCTGCGCCTGTACGTCGATTGTCATTTTGATAAAATCCGTCGAGCCGTCTTCATCCGTTAGTTTTAGCAAGCCTGAAATCCCCTGAGGTAAAAACACCCCATCCGGCTCTATGCTGAAAACCGTACGGATTTTTCCATCCACATTCGTTTCATCCCCGGCAAAATCATTTTCAGGATTGCTCGGATCTTTGATCCAGCCAATACCGTCTGTGATATAATAAAACTCTACAACATCTTCCTGCGGACCAATTTTCCCGTCTCCGTTCAGGTCCAAATAATACTCGAACGCCAGCTTGTTACCCGGACTTGCCAAATCGCAGGTAAACAACAATTCCATTGGCAAGCGATTGATGCTTATCTCTTTTTGACCGTTCATTCTGGCATTGCTTACAGCAAAGCTTGCCGACGGGACAATAAATAAAAGTAGTAGTAAGACTGTTTTTTTCATACGAGTAGTTCTCCCTTGACTAATGAATGGATTTTTATAAGGGTCTATCCCAGGTTAAGTACAAATAGTATACTCATCGAACAAAAATTTGCAGAAAAAAATATGGATTCGAGCACAGGAGTCGTTTCATCGAGTGTGAACACGTTCTTTCATGCGCATCATTAATTTTGTCTCTTGAGAATGAATTATTATATGAATACATTGGAGAGTTCAATGTTAGAAATCAGGTATTATTCGAGAGAAAAAGATTGCCTTTTATCGGTGAAATATCGGCGCTTAGCGGCGCCTTTTTATGGGGAATGACAGCCCTTCTGTTCGAAGAGGCCGGAAAACGTATCGGCGCTTTTCCGACAAATCTTTTGCGCATTCTTTTGGCAAGCATTTTCCTGTGTACGACTTTGTTCTTTATGACCGGAGATTTTTTACCTTTTCAGGCAACGCATACTGAAATTTTCTGGCTGGGCGCGAGCGGCATCGTCGGCCTGGCTATCGGAGACGGTGCCCTGTTCATCAGTCTTGTTATACTCGGCCCGCGGCGGGCAACGCTGCTTCTGTCACTGGCACCGCCGATCACTGCTACACTCGCCTGGTTTCTTTTAGGCGAAAGGATCGATGTCGCAGCTATTTTCGGCATTGCTGTTACTGTGTGGGGAATATTCTGGGTAGTAAACGAAAAACACGTATCAGAAAAAACGCGGGGATCAAAAACAAAAGGGGTTATTCTGGGAATCATTTCCGCACTGGGACAGGCCGTTGGACTTGTACTGGCCAAACAGGGTTTTTCAAACGGAATCGATCCGCTCTCTGCAACGATTCTCAGGATGCTGCCGGCCGCGGCCACTCTTTGGATATTCGCCCTGCTGACAAAACAGATCAGGCCGATTATGCACGCATTTAACGACAAAAAGGCCATATTCGCCACGCTCGGGGGTTCAGTTGTCGGCCCCTACCTTGGCGTGTGGCTCGCCAATGTAGCGGTAAAATACACCGAAACCGGAGTCGCCTCTACTCTTCTTGCCACTGTTCCCATTCTCGTCATTCCCATGGTTATCATTGTGCGAAACACAAAACCATCGGCGCGCGCCGTTACCGGAGCAATCATCGCTGTGATTGGGGTTGCATTGTTGTTCCTGCGTTAGCTTTTTATCCGCCGGTATTTCTCTGCCCAAGAGTAATGGGACAAAAGAATAATACTTGAAATTCTAAAACGAATTTCAAAAAATCACAAAGCCAGGCACCAAAATCCAAATAAATCCCAAAAAATCAATACTCGGAAATAAACAAAGCCTGGATCAATTTCACTTTTAGCCCGATACTTTTACTGACAACTGTTTGTTGTTTTGAAGAATTGAAATTTGTTATTTATTTGTGATTTAGAATTTGTTGTTTGGGTTTTT
>JAACEJ010000149.1 GCA_011682565.1 Actinomycetota bacterium
CTGAATTTCTAAATTGATAATTATTAATATCCGTAACGATTACCTTGCCCACCAGAAGGTGAGAGGATCAATATCAGGCTACATTTTCTGAGCAATCAATAAAAGCACATCATCGCGAAGATCACGCTGGCTGAATTTCAGCACATCCTGGATGATCGATTTCGCTGCAAGCGCCACCGGCTCATGAATGTTTCGTGCCAGAGAATCACGCAATCCTGCTAATCCGAAAGGTTTATTCTGGGCATTCTCGGATTCAATAATGCCGTCGGTGTAAAGAATGATTCTATCGTCTTTTTGAAAGAAAAGTTGTCCCTGCTTAAAGCTTTGCAACCCGGATTCTTCAAACCCGATAATCGCATTTTGCGACTGCAATTTTAACAGCTTTTTCTCTTGCTGCCTATACAATAATCCGGCGGGATGGGCGCTTCCCGAATACGTTAAAATCCCGAGATCAAGATCAATTTTAACAGACATTACAGTAACAAACATTCCCGTGTTTTTAAAAGAGTCGCAAAAGAAGTGATTCAATTCATAAAGAACCCGGCGGGGATCGAGTTCCTCGCGCACAAGTTTCCCGACCTCGCTGCATAATCTGTTGACCATTAAAGCAGCGGCAATGCCATGGCCTGTTACGTCGATAATGGTGAGAAACACGTTCCCTTTTTGATTATCATAAATATCTGCAAAATCTCCGCCCAGCCCAATCATCGGCAGATACTCGATGCCAACAGCCAACTCGCCGTTATCCATGTACTGAGGAACAAGACTGTCCTGCACTTTTTTTGCCAGGTTCAAATCCCGCTCAATGGTTTTGTGATATTCATGGATTTTTTCCTGCTGCGATTCCAGCAAAATCTGCAAACGACGCCGCTCAAGGGCGTTGTGCACTTTGGTGATAAACGCATCTTTATCGATGGGCTTTGTCAAATATTCAAAAGCGCCACTTTTCATGGCCTTGACGGCAGTAGGAATGCTTCCGAATCCCGTTAGAATGAGAACCTGGGTGTACTCATCTTTGTTCTTGGCTGCATCGAGCACATCGAGACCGCCAATCTGGTACATGTGCAGATCACTGATGACAAGGTCATAATCGTTTTCGGAAATACTCTTGAGAGCGATTTCGCCACTCGCGGCCTCATCAACAAGATATTTTTTCTTTTTGAGGATTTCCATGAAAAACTTGCGGTTGCTGTCATCGTCATCAACGACAAGAATTTTTGTTTTGTTGGGATCGTATTCTATAAGCATTGTACTTTTTTTTGTTTTGGCAAATGATAAATTAATTTTCCGGTCTCCGGCTTCCTGTCTCCACTGGCAACGTTTTTTTAAAAACGTTCATATTTCATTCCAACACTTTCAGCGCCAGCATCGTAATGTCATCCGCCTGCTGCGGCACATCCTTGCTGAATTCATCGAGACCGGCAATGATACGATCGATGACCTCGCCGACATCCGCATCCAAAGACTTTGCAAGAATCTCTTCCAAACGCCATTCTTCAAAATCGATATCCTGGATCGATTTAGCTTCGGTAACCCCATCGGTAAACATAAAGACAAGATCGCCTTTTTGCAAGCGAACTTTTTCAGTTTCGTACGGCATATTCGGCATCATGCCCAAAATCAGGCCACCGATATCCAGGATTCTATGCGATCCATCGGCATGATAAATATACGGGGGATTATGTCCCGCATTCACATAAGTAAGGGTTCGATCTTTTAAATCAATTTCGCAGTAAAAAAAAGTGATAAATTTATCGTAATTCGTGTGCGCCTGAATAAAGTTATTCAGCTTGCCGGCAATGGCACTGATATCGGCATGTGATGACACAAGACTGTGCAGCCCGGCCTGAAGATTGGACATCAACAGCGAAGCCGGGACGCCTTTTCCCGAAACATCGGCAATTGTGAGGGCCATGTGTTCCTCATCCAGACGGATGCAATCGTAATAATCGCCGCCAACCTGTCGCGAGGGAATGTTCAGTCCTTTCACTTCCATTCCGGGCAAAGTCGGGAAAATCTCGGGAAATAGTTTTTGCTGGATTTCACGTGCGATATTCAATTCCTCTTCCATGCGCTGCTTTTCCAGGGCTTCTTCAAATAACCGGGCATTCTCAATGGAAATCATGGCCTGATTACTGAGTGTGGATAAAAATTCCAGATCATCCAGGCCAAACTCTTTTTTACTGATTCGTTCGCCGAGAACAAGGACACCTTTGGTTTCATCCTGAATACGCATGGGCACGACGACCTGTAAATTCAGCCGTTGCAAAGGCCGGAGGTTGCGGGAAAGCTCCGTCTCCTGCACAAGAAAAGGGACAGAAATATTAGCCAGACTTTTTAAAAAGCCTTTGCCTGAAAGCGTCTTTAATTCCTTTTCGCTGGCAGCAAAACTACGGGTATGCGCCAGAGCCATTTTGTCATCATTTTTTAAAAACACGAAACACTGGTTGACAAGCATTTCACCCATAATGGCGAAAACCAGTAAACTGACAATTTTTTCAGTCTCGAGCGTAGAATTCAATTCCTGCCCGATCTCAAACAGTGTCTTTAGTTCCTGAATCTTTTTATCTAACTGTCGGTTAACATCCTTGAGCTTGTAAAACATGAGCGCATTTTCGATAGAAGTCGCAGCAATATTCGACAATGAAGTGAGAAAGTCAATTTCAGATGATGTGAAAGCAAGGCCGCCCAGTTTTTGACCAAGACAGAGATAGCCGACTGTACGGTCTGTACTTATAATAGGGATCATCACCGTAAGTCCCTGTTCTTTGAAAAACTGCATCCCCGGCGTTTTTTCAAATTCATCCCCCAGCACAGGCTTTTTGAGTTCGCTTTCAAAATATAATTTTCTGTCCTCAAACTCTCTTGGCAGTCCTTTTAAAACCTGAATACCGAACCCACCCTGCTCATCCGTAATCAATACCATTCCGCGGCTGATCATCATACGCCCCATGGGGGTGAGGAGCATATTGTTTAAAACAGATTTTAATTGCAGAGAAGAATTGAGAACCTGACTCATTTCAAAAAGAGATTGCAGTTCGACGAGTTTCTGGTCAAGTTCGCGCGAGATTTCTTTTTGCGAATTTTCAACTTGACTCATCACACTTCCTTTTCAGATTTCACCAGATCGGCATTCTCTTTATTGATGAAATATTTTACCATCTTGACCTGATTGCGTACGCCGGGTTGAATATTATAATCAACTTTATCCATCAAAGTCCGCATCAGATAAATACCCAGTCCGCCTACCTTAAGTTCGGCCAGATATTCATTGAGATCCGGCATTTTTATTGATTTGGGATCAAATCCCCTGCCATGATCGGTGACGATAACCGTAAATTTTTGATAGTCGATTTTAATCACAATATCCAAAGCTTTGTTCGTGTCTTTATCAGTATAGGCATGTTTTATTACATTGGTACACGCTTCATCGCAGGCCAGTTCAATCTTTCCCACCTCATCTTCGTTAAAGCCGACTTTTTCAGCGACTTTGCCGATGAAACCACGAATCAGTTCCAGATTATCGGTTTGGCTTGGAATGCGCAGCTTGTACTCCTGTTTGGATTTTGATTTCACAATGATTCCTTTATATTAATTCTCATCCTTGTGCATGTCATCCGGAGTTCGGATTGGAAAAAGCCGAAGCAACAAAAGTTAGGCTTCTTTTTCCCCTGTGCTCCAATATTTGTCATAAGCCTCCGCTTCATCATCAAAAATATCATAAAGCGTTGGAAATCCAAGCAAGTCGAATACACGGTAAATTTTAGGTGTCATGTTACTCATTTTGATATCGCCGCCATGAGAGCGAATTTGCTCGATGAATCCCATAAATACACCCAGGCCGGCACTGCTTATATAGCTTAAATCAGCAAAACTAACGATGATCTTGTAGCGGCCATCATCCACAAGGTTCTGGATGGCTTTTTCCAGATTCGGCGCCGTGTGCGCGTCGAGAAAACCACCGATTTTCAGGATGGAAAGATCATCCTTGTCGATTCGGTTCACTTTAAATTCTTGCATGTTACTCCTCCAGTCTGTATTTCTATAGACAAATTATTTGAACGCCATTATTACAGCTATCGATTTTATGTAATGTTCAAACGTTAGCAATATCTTCATTTAATTTCGCATATACCTTTTTCAACATCCATTCCTTAACCAGCCCACCAAACGCTTTATCTTCTAATATTTTTTCAAATATTTCCTGATTTTGATCCATTCTCTCCACCAATTTGCTGAAAAACAAATCTTCAAAGGCATATTTGAACGTATCGATTTTATTTACCCTGGCTTGTGTTTTCAGGGTTTCATCCTGAACAAGCTCTGTTTCAATCTGTTCAAAAAACAGTCTGTCCGCATCTTCAAACTCTGTGCCGAATCGTTCATTTAAAATATCAATTATTTCTGACAAGTACGCTTTTTCTTCTTTGGCTCGTTTTATTCCGGCTTCCGTCAAGCCATTGATTTCGCCATTTTCTCCTTTTATTAAATCAATGGACCCTTCTTTAATTTTTTGCAAGCGATAATACTCCAATGCAATCTCATCATCCAGTTGCAATTGTTCAGACAAAATCCTTTTCGGCAGTTTGGTTTGCAACAGCCTGGCATGAGCATAAAATTTCTCAAACTCTGGTTCTTTAAAGGGCATTATTTGAGCGAGAAAAGCATAAAGGTTTGTCCATGTTCTCAAACTCTTTTTAAATTCATCTTTCTTTTCTTCGGTTTCAATAGCTTTGTACCTGTCGACGGCAGGATCAATAAAAGCATATAATTGAGATTGATCTTTGGCGGTTAATTTTCCGGAAGGTTTGAAATAAATATTTGAAAAAGCATCAATTTCCGATTGCCAGTAAATTTGCCATTCATCCAATTTTGCCTTTAAATCGTATAGATGATTTGGTTCCGGTTCTTCCGTTACGGTTGCAACTTCGTAATAAGGCTGGAATGAATCAAAAATGGTTTGACGATCATTGACAAAATCCAATATAAATGTATCGTCCTTGCCTGGCGCTATTCGATTCAAACGAGACAGTGTTTGGACCGCTTTTACCCCTGACAATTGCTTATCCACATACATCGTGTGCAGCATGGGTTGGTCGAATCCCGTTTGATATTTCTCGGCGACAATTAAAATACGGTATTCAGCCTGATTAAACACGTGCGGCAACTCTTTCTCCCTATATCCTGTCAGATGTGGCTCTGCGACGCCATTTGGATAATTGTCATCAACAACCGAACCTGAAAACGCGACAAGAATTTTAATATCTTTTTCATAACCTTTTGCTTTTATATATCTGTTAAACTCTTCAAAATAGCGCTTGGCAAGCTTGCGGGAAGACGTCGCAAACATGGCTTTTGCTTTGCCGCCGATTTTTTTTGCAACCACCTGGCGGAAATGCTCAATGACAATTTCTGTTTTTTGTGCCAGGTTATGTGGATGGAAATTGACAAAACGGCCAATTGCTCTGGCTGCTTTCTTTTTATTTAATTCCGGATCTTCTTCAATTGCTTTGGAAAGCTTGAAATAGAGTTCGTATGTAATGTAATTTTGCAGGACATCCAAAATAAAACCTTCTTCTATTGCCTGACGCATGGAATAGAGATGAAAAGGCTTTGGTTTTCCATCAACGCCACCCTGTCCAAATACAGCAAGGGTTTTATATTTTGGCGTTGCCGTAAATGCAAAAAATGAAATGTTTGATTGTTGACCACGAGCCGCTGCCGATCGTTCCACCTGTTCCCTGATAAAATCTTCATCCGTGTAATCTTTTTCATCTTTCTCAATATTTTCCTGCTCTTTTAAAGATAAAACTTGTTTCATTTTCTTGCTGGCTTCGCCGCCCTGCGAACTGTGGGCTTCATCAATAATGACGGCGTATTTCCTGTCAGGCAAGTCGCCCACCTTGTCAATCACAAACGGAAATTTTTGCAGTGTCGTGATAATAATGTTTGAACCGGATCCAATAGCCCCGGCAAGCTGTGCGCTGTCTTTATCTATTTTTTGCACAACGCCTGTTTTATGTTCAAACTGGTAAATGGTATTTTGCAGTTGCTGGTCTAATACCCTGCGATCAGTGACAACGATGACACTGTCAAAAATGCGTTCATCTTTTGCATTGTGAAGACTTGACAACCGATAAGCAAGCCAGGCAATGGAATTGCTTTTACCCGAACCTGCCGAATGCTGCACAAGATAGTTTTTCCCTGCTCCGGCGTGTCTGGCGTCCGCGGTAATTTTCCTGACCGAATCCAACTGGTGATAACGGGGGAAAATCATCTTTTCCTTTTTTATTGTTTTCCCGCCTGCCTGTCCGTCACCGGACGCAGACAGGTCAATTTCAATTTCTTCCGTCTGCAAATGAATAAAGCGTTGAAGGATGTCCATCCAACTGTCTTTTACAAGAACTTTTTGCCAAAGGTAGGACGTTTTGTAGCCGCCCGGATTTGGCGGGTTTCCTTTTCCGTTATTAAATCCTTTGTTGAATGGCAGCCAGTGCGTGTTCCTGCCTTTTATTTTGGTTGTCATAAACACTTCATCCGGGTCGACGGCAAAATGCACCAGTGCGCGTTTTTTAAAAGCGAACAGCAATTCCCGGTTGTCTCGTGTCCTGACATATTGCCTTTTCGCATTTTCGGCCGTTTGACCTGTAAAATGATTTTTCAACTCCAGCGTGGCGACAGGGATGCCGTTGAGCAATAGAACCAAATCGACGGAATTTCTGTTTTTGCTGCTGTAATAAAGCTGACGGATGACTTTTAAGCGGTTTTGTTCATACAATTTTTTGGTCTCAGGATTCAGCCCGGATTCGGGTTTAAAAAACGCCATTTTGAAACGGACGCCGTAATCGACAAATCCATTTCGCAACACATCCAGACTGCCGCGCAAATCCATTTCCTTATGCAACCGTTGAATAAGCCGATTATCCACATCGTCGCCATGAATGGTCGACAATTTGCGCCAATTTTCAGGCTGCGTCTCCTGCAGGAAGGCCAGAACTTCATATTTATACATACCCAGTTCAGGACTGTAATCCGGGGCGTTGCCTTCGGTGTAACCGCCGTCTTCCACCAGTGATTGAATGATGGCGGTTTCAAATGTTTTTTCGGTTGTCAGCGAGTTCATTATTTGCCTTTAGTCACATAAGCGTCACATAAGATCAGACTGATAATTATAAAGTTACATAAATAATTTCAGTTCAAATCACATAAGCGTCACATAAGATTTATCCAGCCCAAAAAGGAATATATTTTGCATATTTCTTTGATTTATTTGTCGGATCATATTCTTTAATCAGACCTTTTCTTATTGCATCTCTTATTATGCGTCCTCTTCTCAATGCCAAAAACAAGATAAGCATACTCACGGTTTTCCAGACAAGCAGAATTTGCAAGCGCTGAAAGATATTCGCCGATTAACTGCGGTTCATAATAATTTTCTTTAAACTCCGTCCATTCATTTTCTTTGGGCAGCGCTCTGAGCTCTTCTATTAAGATTCTGAGTTCTTCGATGGTCATCTTAATTCTCACTTGTCACTTTTATCTTCCCCGTCACCAC
>JAACEJ010000150.1 GCA_011682565.1 Actinomycetota bacterium
GAAATGGGTGGGCTGGCTTTGCTGGAAGAAATTCAAAAAATTGATGACAAACTGATTTGCATTGTCATTACCGGATATGCCACTATCGAAACGGCTGTCGATGCCGTTAAAAAAGGAGCTTACGATTATTTGCCCAAGCCTTTTACTCCGGATGAATTTCGCGCCAAAATAGCTCGGGGGCTTGAGCGAAGGAGACTTTTGCTCGAGGCCGAACAACTCCGCCATGAAAGGGATATGAATTTGCTGGAATGCAGCAATGAAAAATCCCGAACTTTGACGATCCTGAACTGTTTGAGCGAGGGATTAATCGCCACAAATAAAAAGGGGCAAATTGCTCTCATAAATCCGGCTGCCTCCAAAATGCTGCATCTGCGCACCGGACATATCGTCGGTAAAAAAGTAACCGGTTTGCTTGGCTATCCCGAGTTGGAGAAGAATATTATTGAGATGATAAAAAAAACGACCGGCAAATCAACTTTGAAAAAAATGGAAATTGAAACGACGGACGGGCGAACAGTGCAGCCAAACATCACGGCCATCCTGGACGAAAGGGATGAAACTCTCGGCACAGTCACTGTTCTTATTGATATTTCCGAAGAGAAGAAAATTGAAAAGATGAAATCCGAGTTTGTTCGTCTTGTTTCCCATGAACTCAAGGCTCCTATCGGTGCCATTCAGGGTTACCTCAATTTAATTCTCGATGACGTTATTGGCGGGGACAAAGAAAAAGAACGGGACATTTTGCAGAAAACCAGGGATAAAACCGAAAGCCTTATCGAACTTATTGGTGATCTTTTGGATCTATCCCGGACAGAACGCAAGCTTACGGAACGGGAAATGAGAATGGTGGATGTTGCCAGTATTATTGTGGAAAATGTAGAATTTTACCGCAACGAAGCCAATGAAAAAAACATCAGCCTGATAATGAGAGAGGACTCTGAATTACCACCGGTAAGAGGAAATTATGAAGAGTTGTCGAGGGCGTTTGCAAATTTAATCAGCAACGCGATAAAATATACTTTGCACGGCGGCCGGGTCGAAATCGATGTGACGAAGACAAAGGCTCATGTGGTGATTGCTGTAAAAGACAATGGCATCGGCATGTCGGAGGAAGATTTATCCAGGATTTTTACAGAATTTTTCAGAGGCAAAAACGCTGTTTCAAAAAAAATATCCGGCACCGGGCTGGGACTTGCGATTGCAAATCGGATTGTGGAAGATCATAATGGTTACATCGAAGTAAAAAGTAAACTGAATCAAGGGTCGATATTTACCGTTGTTTTGCCGGTTATGAAACAACAGGCCTGACTTTAGCCGGTCGTTTTTATCCACAGAATTTGAGGACAACACATGCAATTAAAAGAAATTATTGAAAAGTTGAATCTAAAAGTTGTCAGTGGAAACAATCATCTTACAGTGACGGTGAGTGCCGGTTACGTTTCCGATATTTTAAGCGATGTGATGGCCAAAGCGAAAAAGGGTACCTTGTGGATTACGACGCAGACGCATGAGAATGTCATTGCCATCGTATTTTTTCGGGGACTTGCCGGCGTCATTTTGCCGGATGGGTTGCCGCCGGATGAAATCGCTCTGCAAAAGGCGCAGGAAAAAGATATTCCTGTGCTTTTGACGGATCTGTCCGCTTTTGAAGTGGCCGGCCGACTATACCAACTTGGAATCCGGGGGAACAAGTGAATGCTAAAATGGTACAGCGCAGATTTGCATATTCACACAGTGTTGTCTCCCTGTGGTGATTTGAGCATGGGGCCTCGTGATATTTTACACAGTGCTTTAGAACAAAAAATTAATATCATTGCAATCACAGATCACAATTCTGCGGAAAATGTCCGGGCGGTTATGGATGCGGCTGAGGGTACAAATCTAAAAGTCATTGCGGGAATGGAAGTTTATGTTCGTGAGGGTGTGCACATTATTTGCCTTTTTCCTGCGCTGAAAAATGTTTTGACTTTTCAAAAATTTGTTTATGCCAATTTGCAAAAAGGCATCAATGACGAAACCCTGTTTGGACCGCAAATTGTTTGCGATAAAGATGAAAATATCCTGAGTGAAAACCAGCGATTGCTGGCACTGCCGATCAATGCTTCTTTGGAAAAAATTGCGCATTATGCCGGAGAACTGGGAGGAATTGTTTATCCGGCGCATGTTGATCGTCAATCATTCAGCATTTTGCGTGTGTTGGGTTTCATTCCCGATGATTTGAATATCAATGCCGTTGAAATTTCGCAACCTCTGCAAGAAGCCCAAAGACGGCTGCGGTTTCTAAGAAATACGAATTATACAATTATTCGTGCGTCGGATGCTCATTTTGTGGATAACATTGGCGACGCCAGGACTTTTTTCAGATTAACCGAGCCATCCTTTTTGGAAATTTCCATGGCGATCAGGCGTCAAAACGGAAGACGTACCGCGCTTGAACTGCAGGAAGAAAAGAGTTTTAAATATGCGAGAACTATCCCTACATATTCTTGATATAGCAATGAATTCCATCGAAGCCGAAGCGACGCGAGTCATCATTGTTGTTGAGGAATTGGAAAGCGAAAACCTTTTCAGAATCCGCCTTCGTGACAATGGCAAGGGAATGACGAAAGATATGCAGGAAAAAGTTACAGACCCTTTTGTGACGACCAGGAAAACCCGTTCCGTAGGAATGGGACTTTCACTTTTTAAACAGGCTGCTCTTCAATGCAACGGTAATTTTAAATTGACATCCGAGTTGGGAAAGGGCACAACCGTTTTGGCGGAATTTCAACTGGACAGCCTGAATCGATCTCCACTCGGCGATATAAATTCAACAATGATTAACCTGGTTATGGGCACGCTGGACGTTCATTTTATGTACATCCACCGAACCGATTCCGGTAGATTTTGTTTTGATTCTTATTGGATCTTTGGTCGAATGGCTGAACACAATATTTCGTTTTACAAAGCCGGGGAACTGGCAAAAGAATTCATCGAACAAAACCTTGAATTCGTCAATTCAAAAGGATAATAAAAACCGCCAACACAGCAGGAGGCAAAACAAGTGAAAACATTAGCAGATCTCCGGGCAATGAAGGAGAAAGCCAAAAGAGAAATGACGGCAAGAGATGAGAATAGCAAATACAGGATCGTTGTCGCAATGGGAACGTGCGGTATTGCTGCCGGCGCCAGGAACGTGATGAGCGCCATCCTGGATGAAATTAACAAACGCGATATTGCTGATACTATTGTAACACAAACCGGCTGCCTGGGCTATTGTAATCAGGAACCGCTGGTTCAGGTTTTTCAGCAGAACAAAAAAGTGGTTACTTATGGGAAAGTTACACCGGAAATTGCGCGCCGGATTGTTGCAGAACATATAGTTGGCGAAAAAATACTAACAGAGCAAGTTTTTATGCAGAATTGATTGGAATTTGAGGAGGTGAATGTAATGCCGGAAATAACGATTATTGATGAAATTGTCGACAATTATAATGATGTCAAAACACCATTGATCTATATTCTTAAAGATGTGCAAAAAGAATTTGGCTACCTTTCCGATAATGTACTCACTCGGGTAGCAAAGAAGACAAAAATTCCGCTGAGCGATATTTATGGCGTGGCAACTTTTTATTCTCTTTTTACGACCAAAGAAAAAGGGAAATATATTATCCGCTGTTGTAACAATGCACCATGCCATGTGAATGGTTCCAAAGAAGTTCTTGATAAAACAAAAGAATATCTTGGAATTGATTTTGGTGAAACGACAAAAAATAAAATTTTTACGCTCGAATTCACCAGTTGTCTGGGTATTTGCGCCGTTGCACCTGTGATGATGGTTAATGATGATGTTTACGGTAATCTGACGCCGGAGAAAGCAGTGGCAATTTTGAAGGATTATAAATTGAAAGGAACGTCGAATGTATAGAATTCACATTCTCCTGGCTATGGATTCTCATACCATTGCCCAGGGTTCACGCGAGGTAAAGGAAGCGCTGATCCGTGATCTGGCTTTGGCGGGCATCTCCGATGAGGTTAAAATCGTTGAAACCGGAAGCCTGGGTATTTCAAATAAAGGGGTTGTGCTTGTTGTTTTTCCCGATGAAGTTTACTATGTAAATGTCACAGCAAATGACATTCCGGATATTATTTCGGAACACCTGATCAAGGGAAGAATTGTAGAACGTTTGCATTATAAAAAAGCGGCTGTTGAAAAAGGTGGCGAGAAAAAAGATGAACGCCTGGGCAAACAGGTTCGCGTTGTGCTTAAAAATGCGGGGATCATTGATCCCCAAAGCATTGAAGAATATATTGCTGAGGATGGATACGAGGCCCTGGGGCATGCCGTCACGGAAATGACTCCCGAACAAGTGCGTGACGAGGTGAAAAAATCCGGTTTGCAGGGGAGAGGCGGCGCATTTTTTCCTGCCGGAATAAAATGGGATTTTGCTGCAGGAACAGAAGCAGATCAAAAATATATTATTTGCAATGCCGATGAAGGCGAGCCCGGAACTTTCAAAGACCGCCTGATTCTGGAAGGTGATCCGCATTCCATTGTCGAAGGTATGGCATTGGCTGGTTATGCTGTTGGCGCGACAAAAGGTTACGTCTATATTCGCGGCGAGTATCGCATGTCTATCGAACACGTGCAAATCGCTATTGATTCTGCGCGGAAAAACGGTTTGTTGGGACAAGGGATTTTTGCTTCCGATTTTGATTTTGACCTCGAAATTCGTGAGGGTGCCGGTGCCTACATTTGCGGCGAGGAAACAGCATTGATCGAGTCCATCGAAGGCAGACGCGGAGAGCCGCGCGACAAGCCGCCCTTTCCGCCCGCAGAAGGCTTGTGGGGAAAACCGACCGTTGTTAATAATGTTGAAACCCTGGCAAATATTCCGCAGATTATTTTAAAAGGTGCAAAATGGTACCGGAGTTTTGGCACAGAAAAAAGTCCCGGCACCAAAGTTTTTACAATGGTGGGAAATATCAATAATCCCGGACTCATCGAAGTGCCGATGGGAATTACGCTCCGGGAAATTATTTATAACATCGGCGGAGGAATTCCCAACGGCAAGGGTTTTTTGCTTGCTCAGATGGGAGGGACGACCGGAGGCATTTTAACCGAAGAACATCTCGATTTGCCGATGACGGTGGAGACGTTGCGCGGCATAGGTGCGGGCCTGGGTTCCGGTGCTTTGCTGGTCGTTGATGATTCCCAATGTCCTGTCGATCTGGTAAAGAACTTTGTTGAATTTTTTAATCATGAATCATGCGGAAAATGCACGCTCTGCCGCGAAGGAACAGGACGCCTGCATGAATTGCTGAGCAGATTAACGAGCGGCAGGGGCGAGGAAAAGGATATCGAGCTTGTTGAAGTGCTCTCCTCCACAATGATGAGAGGTGCATTTTGCGGGCTTGGCCAAGCCGCTCCTGTGCCCATTCTCGGCTGTTTGCGATACTTTAAAGACGTTTTCATCCGGCATGCCAGTGAACATGTTTGTGCGGCAAACAAATGCGAAATGGAGGCGGTTGCAGAAACAATAGCAGCATAAAGAATGAACAACGATTGATATTGATCTCTATTATTGTAGTACTAACCAGGAGGTTTCAAGTGGAAGCAGTTACCCTGACAATAGATGGAATAAAAGTGATCGTTCCAAAAGGAACGACGATTCTGGATGCAGCAGAAAAAATAAATATAAAAATTCCGCGCCTTTGTTATCATCCCGACCTTCCGCCAATTTCCGCGTGCAGGCTTTGTGTTGTTGAAATTGAAGGCGACCGTTTATTGCGTACGTCTTGTTCGTGGAAATGCCGGGATGGAATGAATATTACAACGCGATCGAAAACAGTTCGTGATTCGCGCTTAATGGCTTTGGAATTATTGCTTTCCCGCCATCCGATGCTGTGCACGGAATGCGTGCGAAACGGGTCCTGTGAATTGCAGCAAGTGGCCGATCAATTGGGCGTGCGTGAGATAAGGTTTGATTACAATGAAAGAAAAGGAAAAATCGATATGTCGAGCCCGGCGATCATTCGCGATCCTTCAAAATGTATTCTTTGCCGCCGATGCGTAACGACGTGCGAGTTGGTGCAAAGCGTTAGCGCCATCGGCATGGAAGGACGCGGCTATGATGTTTGGGTCGATACGCCGTTCGGCAATGGGATTAACGACGCAGCATGCGTGGCGTGCGGACAATGCATCGACCGATGCCCGGTGGGTTCGCTTTACGAGGCCGACCATACCCAGCGCGTGTGGGCTGCTCTGGATGATCCGAAAAAGCATGTAATCGTGCAGACGGCGCCTGCTGTGCGTGCATCTATTGGTGAAGAGTTCGGGCTTGCTGCCGGTTCTCTGGTTACGGACAAACTCGTGACGGCCTTACGAATGATGGGATTTGACAAGGTTTTTGATACGGATTTTACTGCTGACCTGACTATTATCGAAGAAGGATATGAACTTATCGGTAAAATAAAAAATGGCGGTAAACTGCCCCTGCTCACTTCATGCAGTCCCGGCTGGATTAATTTTATCGAACGTTTTTATCCCGACTTGTTGGATCATGTTTCCAGTTGCAAATCGCCGCAACAGATGTTTGGTGCCCTCGCAAAAACCTATTATGCAGAAAAAAGCGGAATCGACCCCAGGGATATTTACAGCGTTTCCATTATGCCGTGTACCGCAAAGAAATATGAATGCCAGCGCCCGGAAATGAATGCCAGTGGTTTCCAGGACGTGGATGCGGTTTTAACCACGAGAGAAGCGGCGGTGATGATGAAACAATTGGGTATCCATTTGCCGGATTTGCCCGAGGACGAATATGACAAACCGCTCGGCATTTCCACCGGTGCCGGGGTGATCTTTGGCAATACCGGCGGCGTTATGGAAGCGGCGCTGCGAACGGTTTATGAAGTTTTGACTGAAAAACCTCTGGATAATATAGAAATCACAGCCGTGCGTGGAATGGAAGGTGTTCGTAAAGCGGAAATTCAAATCGGTGATTTAAAAGTTCGCGGCGCAGTGGCAAACGGCCTGGCAAATGCAAGATCGCTGCTGGAAAAAATTTCTTCAGGAGAAGAGGATTATCATTTTGTCGAAATTATGGCTTGTCCCGGAGGATGTATCGGCGGCGGCGGTCAGCCTGTGCCCACTTCGAGTGAAATTCGTCAAAAACGGATGGAAGCCATTTACAGAGCGGATCGTGGTTTGAAGATCAGAAAATCGCATGAGAATCCGGCAGTCCTCAAGCTCTATGAAGAATTCCTCGGCGAGCCGAACAGCCATAAAGCACATAAATTGCTGCACACCCATTACTCGGCAAAATCAATTTATGAACAAGTTGCATAATTAATAAAAATACAATATATTTCAAGGGAGAAAAGAATTTTTCTCCCTTTTTTTATTGATTCAGGATGCCGAATAGCGGAGAACGAAGGATGGTCGAAAAGACAGTTTTTATCAGAACTGCATCCTTCAAAAGGCTCCGGGCGTTTGGGAAAAATTTCGCAAAATAATTTGTGCAATGGTTCACTACCCTTACCATTTTGGTATTTGCAAAAAAAAA
>JAACEJ010000151.1 GCA_011682565.1 Actinomycetota bacterium
CACGGCTTCGGACAAAATTATCAAATCCATCGTTCGTTACATCAAAGGCAACGATAATATGCCTTCCGGGGCGGTCATTGTATTGGATGTGAGGTAAAACTGATAATTGATAAAACCAATGTGAATTATCGGTAAAAGTTTGCAGAAATTTTCCATTTAAAGTCTCTCTCTCAACCCGCAGTATAGAATTCGATCTATTAATATGGGCATAAGGAGATGTTTGCGCGTACCAGTAATCACCATTTTTTGTCCATAAATACGGCATATTGTTTATGGCACGCGGCGCTTTATCAGGATGATCATAATCGATCACTTTGAATTCTGCGGGAGCATCGTCAATACAATATATATTTCTTAAGTTATAGAATTGGTAGGAATGAACTCCGATTCGTCTTACATCCCAAAACATTTGACAAGGCGTAAGATAAGTAATAGTGATTTCTTTTTGCTCGAATGAGCCTACAGGGCTAATTTTTAGCTGATAAAAATTAGCCAGGCCTCCCCATGAATTTCGATTTCGATATTCCCTGAGAAGCAAATTCGGAACGGATAATGTCGCGTTATAAATGCTTTCGGCAGTGGAGAGATCAATCATCTGCGCAGCAACATATTTGTTCGATTCGTCATCCAACATCTTGCAATCGGTAATGACGGATTCATCAGGCAGAACGAAATTCCAAAGAAACTCCCAGGAACCTTCAGGCGGCTCTATACAGTTAGTCCTCCAATAGTATTTTTTACCTAACTGAACCCGCATTGTAATACTTGTTTCATAAAAAAGACCCTGAACTTTTATCTCGGTTTGAAATTTAAGAAATTTCAAGGTGTACCAATACATACGATGATTTTCTAAATTTTCCGCATGGAAATCAGCCAGACAATTTGAGACGAAAAAAAGACTGATAAAAAGAACAAAGAAATATTTTTTCATGTTGACCTCCGATAGTATATTCAAGATCAATGAACTGTCTGTCATGCTCTTCAAAGCTCAGTGCATCAAATGTGCGACGCACCTCCAAGGTGCGTCGCACATATACAAAAACTGCCGCTCATTTTCCACTTTCTCCCCACGAAAAATGATACCGCCCCGCACTGGTTTCACAAATCACGTAATTATCTTTTTCCCCTTTCAGAAGAATATCTTTTACCGAGCAAATATCCTGCCCGTTTTCTTTGACACCATCGACGGACTTTGTCGGCAGCCACACTTCGGCGCTCGTATTCGCGGGAATGGTGACGTCCAGGTGAAAGCCGCTATCAGACTTTTTCCATGTACAATAAATAAACCCGCGAATGGTCGGCATTTTTATGCTCGCGGATTCCAGATTGCCGGGCTGGGGTTTTATTCTCACTTTTCGAAACGCCGGTTGCAGCGGCGTAATGCCCATCAACTCGCGCGGAATGATGTTCGCCGGGGCGGAACCCCAGGCATGGTTCCAGGTCAAATTCGGTTTGTAATACTCATCCCACGCTTCGGTGGTCATGGTCGAGCCAACGCGGATCATGTTTAGCCAACTGCGCTTTGAATCGGAAGTCATCAAGCCGAGTGCATATTCGGCCTCACCGGCATTGTAAAGCGCCTGCAAAAGATACTGCGCGCCATAAACGCTGCACGCCATGTCCTTGCTTTTGATGTATTTCACAACCCCGGGAATCCATTTCTCGGGAACAAGACCAAAAGCCAGCGGAAACATATTGGCATGTAAAGTCGCGTGAGCCGTTCCCACGCCGTCTACATAGATTCCTCTTTTGCCGTCAAACAGCAATCGGTTAAAGCTTGCCCTTACTTTTTCCGCTCGATTTTTCAGCAAAAGGGCATCATCCTGTTTCCCGACCGCCCGGGCCATTTCGGCCATAAGCACAAGTGCCCGATAATGAAACGCGTTGACCACCGTATTGATAGGCATAAAAATATAGCCGTCCCGTTCCCCCTCCGGCGTCGGTCCCTGGTTGTTTGCCTGTTTTTTTCCAACCGGCGTTCCTGCCGGCCAGTCGACAATGTCACGAAAACTTTTTCCGCGGTAATGAATCTTGTGCAAAAACTCATCGTTGACCAGCCCGGTTGTGGTGCTGATCAATCCGTCATCCCGCTCCAAATCGATGAGCGTTTTCGCCCGCAAATCATCATAAAAGCGCGCAATGGTTTCCGTGTTGCCGGTGTGCATGTAATCCGAGTAAGCCATAAAAACCGTGTGCATCTGCCATTCGGTTGGCCATGACGGATTGAAAATGAGAAACTGGTTTGTATAGCGCGCCACGGAAAATTCCCGATCCACACAATAATGCCCCTGCTGCTGAATATAGGCATCCGCCTCGTACGGCATGCGCTCGCGGTTGCCATCCACATACAGCGCCAAAAAAGGCGTTGCTTTCAAAGTGTATTTGCACAAATCCCACACGCGGTTGAGCGCATCATTTGAACAGGTGAAACTTGAGGCCTGATCATCAAAATAATAAAACAGCGCGATTTGGCGGATGTCCCCTGCAACAAGGCCTTCCGGGGCGTTGACAAACTCGGCATAGCGAAACGGTGTCACTTCAAGCGTATGCTCAGGCAGCATCTGGCCGTTGGGGAAACGCGAAATAAAACGAGGTAATTGAACTGTATATTCATGCTTTCCTCTCTCAAGCGGAAGAACAGCTTTTTTAAAGCCTATGTTTGTTCGGCCGGGTTTCTTGTTCACCGTATTATGCTGCCGCCGTTCACCAAGGTAAACAACAAGCGAATCTCCCGCACGCTCACTTTTCAGCGTAACTTTGATAGTGGCGAATGCAGCCTTGCCGAAATCAACAAAATAATGACCCGGGCCGGTTTGCAGGAATTCTTTCGGCGCAATTTCATGGTAAGAAGCCTTTTGTCGGTTTTCCAAAACCATGTCGCCGTTTTCCAGCCGGACCCATTTGCTCTCTGCCGGCCAGGCGCGCTGCGTATCATTTAAATTGCCGGTTCTGAACTGCTGTGGTTTACTGAATGGACTCGGCTTGCCTGCAGCATCCCAGGTTCGAACCTGCCACCAATAAGATTTATTTTCCAGCAAAGGCCTGCCGTGGTATTCGATATTAATCGACTGGGATGAAATTATTTTTTTCGAGTCCCACATATCTGCTTTGTCTTGCACAAGAAGAGCCTCGTCCGATGCAACAAGAATTTGAAAAGCTGTTTGCACTGCACCGCGCCGGGAATCATTGACAATCCAACCGAATTCCGGCGTCTTGTCCGTAATAACTGCTGCCGCCGGTTCGCGTAACAATTCGCAGAGCAGCCCACGGGGCGCACCTGGTTCTTGAGCCGAAGAACTGGAAATCGTCAGGATAAAGGCAATAATGATTAGGAAATATTTCAGATCAGACAGATCAAATTTGAGCATTATAAATCCTCCGCTTTATTTTTGTATGAAAGTGTAAAACCTCACCTTTTGGTGGATGACGGAGCCTAAACCTCAGAGGCTTTTGTAAACCTCTGAGGTTTTCCACTTATAAGTGATGTGTTACATAAAAGTCAAAAAAAGACTTGTATGTCATTTTACAAATGTTAGTTTTTGGGTTATTCCGGTGCGGCAAAGTGGCAACTCATTTGTTATGATTCCGCATCCTCATTCAGCGCCAAATTGATAAATACAATGAAATGCAGAGACATTAGAACTTGTTATTCTCAATTTTCTCCGCGATCTCTGCTGCAATCCATAAAGGGATTGCACTCCAATTTCCATTGCATTTTTGCAATGGCTTAAACATTTACATAATCATGAAATCTTTCTTCTTCATGGGCATCTACCAGCTCGGCGGCGAATTTCTATTTGCGAAAACCTACAGACCCGCCGTGTAAAACACCAGTTTTATAAGGAGAATTATCATGAAAATCAAATCCTTTTTTCTTTTCGTTTTATTATTTGCTCTCGGCACAGCTTTGCAGACGCTTTCCTTTGCACAAGTAGAAAACGCAAAAAAAGACAAATCCAAACTGCTCATTCTGTGGACCAGCGGCGACCGCGATGTCGCGCTCAAGGTCTGTTTCATGTACACACACGCGGCAGCAAAACAAAAATGGTTTGATCGGGTTCGCCTGGTTGTCTGGGGCCCATCTTCAAGACTGCTGGCCAATGACGCAGAACTAGAGCAAAAGATAAAGGCCATGAAAAAGGATGGAGTGGAATTATTTGCCTGCGTTGTTTGCGCGGACAGTTACGGCGTGTCCGGCAAACTGCGCGAATTGGGGATTACCGTCATCGGCATGGGAAAACCGCTGACCGAAATGCTGAAAAGCGGCTGGACGACACTGACTTTTTAAAGCTATGAAAATGCTCTGGTATGCCAATTCCATTCCTGAGTTTGGAAATGAGGTAAATAAAACTAAGCGCAGAGTTCGCCGGACTTTATTGTTTTTTCGATTATGATTATGTAGCTGTTTCAGCTACTGCAAAATTACAGTAGAAATTGAAGTGCAATCCCTTCATGGATTGCATCGCGGCGCATGAAGGCGCCGCACTCCTCATCAATGAAAAAGTGATAGCTGAGTTGTTCACATAATCATATTTTCAATTAATTTTTCCTCTGCGATTTCGGCGTTAATATTTTTCAAGAATCGTCCCACGAATGTAGGAAATTACAAAGGAGGGAATTATGTCCAAAAAGATGATAACTGTTTTTTTGTCGCAAGTGGCTTTTATTTTCATTACCGCGCTTTCCACGCAAGTTTTTGCAGTTGATTGGCAGCAAAAATTTAACGATTATCAAAGCGTGAACGAAAAATTCAATCAACCGCCGCTTTTTTATGCGCCGCACACTTTCTGGTTTTGGGATGCCCCGCTCGATCCAAAATTAACGGCGTCCATGGCGAAAGAAATGACCAGGCAGCGGCTTAACCCCGGATACACCCACGCACGCCATAGCGGCGCTCCAAGTTCATCATATCCTAAATTGCCCTTTGAACAATGGTTATCGCCGTTGTGGTTCGAAAGTTTTGGCACGGCGCTGCACGAAGCGGAAAAAGCCGACATGACTCTGGGATATTGTGATGAATACTGGTGGCCCAGCGGTCAGGCCGCAGGGCGTGTGCTCAAAGCGCATCCGGAACTCAAAGCGCAATCGCTGCGATGGAAAAGACAAATCGTAGCCGGGCCGACAACGGTACAGCTTCCAAAATCCGATTTTACCGTTGCCGGAAAAGCAGATGACAACGGACGCATTATCGCCAAGACGCTGCAGGTTATCGGCAAGGATACTGCTTTTTCCTGGCAGGCGCCGGACGGCAAGTGGGTTGTCTATTCCTACAACATTTTTTATCACCCCGGCTATGACGGCGGCAAAGTCAACTATCTCAACCCAAAATTAATGGATGCTTTTATTTACATTGCCCACAAGCCTTACGAGGATCACTTTGACGGCAAAATGGGCAAATCCATTCCCGGCGTTTTTGTAGATAATGAAGGAGATTACGGCTGGAAGATGGCATGGTCGGATTATCTGGCGCAGCGCTACCGCGAATTGAAAGGCCGGGACATCCGCGTGTGGATGCCTTTGCTGACGGAAAAGGACGACCAGGGGTTGTGGGCCAAAGCGCGCTACGACTGGTTCGATGTAGTGTCCGATGTTTATACTCGAAACTTTTTAGGCAAGGTCAACAACTGGCTCGCGCAGCGCAACATGTACGATATTTCCAATTTATGGGAAGAATCGTTGCTGCTGCAATCCGCGGCAGTGGGGGATTTTATGCGGGCGCAGCGCACCGTCAGTATGCCGGGGAACGACTGTTTGCAAATGAAATCGCAGCAAGTGCACGATTTTAAAGAAACGCAGTCGGTGTGCGAATTTGATGACAAGCCTTTTATGAGTGAACTGATGGGCGTGGCCGGCTGGGAGCAAACGCCGGCGCAAATGAAAATGACGCTCAACGCCATTACGGCCTGGGGCGTTACCCACGGCGTTCCGCACGGCATTAACCTCAACAGAAAGCTGGGAACCATCCCCTACCCTGCGGACTGGTTCACCGAAAATCCTTACTGGCGCTATCTGCATTTGTGGACGGACTTTGCCCGGCGTGCGGCATTTGTTAATCGCCAGGGCAAACTGGTTGCCGACATTCTCCTCCTCAATCCGCTTGAAAGTGTGTGGGCCTTGTCCGAGGAGTATTTTAAAAGTCCGGACAGAGGGCAATGGAACGAAAAAGCAAAGCAAATAAATAATGTTTACTCTGAGGCCATGATCACTTTAACAAAGGCGCATCTGGACTATCTTATTGCCGATCGTTTTTATATGAAGCAAGCGGTGATCGATAACAAAACCGAACCGCTTTTAACCATTGCAAAGCATAACTTTTCGGCCGTTGTTATGCCGCCCATGGTTATTGTTTCGCGCAATACAGCTCAAAAAGTTCTGGACTTTGCGAAAACCGGCGGTACTGTAGTGCTGCTTGGAGAAATGCCGAAAGGTTCTCCTGAAAAAGGTGCAACCGATACGCTCATCATCAAACAAATGGCCGAATTAAAAATGCTGCCGACCGTCATTAGCCTGGCAGATCAGAAGGATAAAATGCGTTCGCTTCCGTATGTTCTCGTTGATAACATCGAACCACAAGTGCAATTCCTGTCCGGGGAAGCCCCGCTTTTTATGTCACATCGAAAAATCGGTGGGGCCGACTTTTACTGGATCGCCAACAATGAAAACGTGGAACAACATTGCAAGTTGTCTTTCCGCGACGGTCAGGGACAAGCCGAAATCTGGAACTGCGAAACGGGAAATGTCCAGCCGCTCAGCTATAAAAAAGGAGAAACCGGCAATATCCTGGACATGCATATCAAACCGTACGACGGTTTCTGGCTCGTCTTCAATCCGGACAAAAAGCCGTTGCCTGCGAAAGAGAAAAGCCGGCACAGCATTTCAAAGAAAATAAAGCTGGCCGGTTCCTGGCAAATAACCTTTCCCGAGACAAAGCACATTCCGCTATCCTCGGCCAAAGTTCTTTTTTCAATGGATCAGAAGATGCGGCCGGAATATTTGCGATTTGACTATAACGACAACGCATGGAAATGGCAAAACCTGATCGGCGACCTCAAGTTTTTCGACGACTGGCGGGCTTTTCTGCTTTTCAATCCGGAACCGTTCAGTAAACGCTTTTATCGCTACACATTCAAACTTAAAAGCAAACCCAAAGAGGCATTTCTCAATATCAATGCAGACAACAGTTACAAGCTCTGGGTGAACGGTAAACCGCTGCCACAGGGAAAACATGCGGACAGTTGGATTAATGTCGACGTTATCGACCTCGGCGCTTTGCTGCACAAAGGGAAAAACCTGATCGCTGTTGAAGAAACGAATAACGCAGGCTACGGCTGGTTTATTGCCCAGGGACTCGTTCGCATGGGAAACGGAGACTCGCTGGAGATCCTCAGCAATAAGAAATGGAAGCAGGGAATATCGCCGGCGCCGGGCTGGCAAAATTCGAACTTTGATTCCGCCTGGAACAAAGCACAAATTGCATCGACGGATATTTCAAAAAGGGAAATTCGGCAAATGGCTCGACCGCAAAAACCGGCCGA
>JAACEJ010000152.1 GCA_011682565.1 Actinomycetota bacterium
ACCGGCAAAAAAGCCCTACAATGATCAAAAGCTTTCAGAAATGCTGAAAGAACAAGGTTATAATGTTGCCAGAAGAACAGTGGCGAAATACCGGGAACAGATGTCGATTCCGGTTTCGCGATTGAGAAGAAAAATTTAAACTCCTTTATCAGGAAGAAAAATGCCAACCCGAAAAGTATTTCGTTCAACAACAGTCCTTGGTTTGCGCCACAAAGGAAAGGTGGTGCTCGCCGGCGATGGTCAGGTTACTTATGGCGATACCGTCATGAAAGCCAAGGCGAGAAAAGTACGCAAACTTTATCATGATGAGGTGCTGGCAGGATTTGCCGGCGCAGCCGCCGATGCTTTCACTTTATTCGAGAGATTTGAAACCAAACTGGAAGAATTTCATGGGAATTTAGGTCGTGCTGCGGTTGCTCTGGCCAAAGACTGGCGTACCGATCGTTATCTGCGACGCCTGGACGCCCAACTTGCAGTGCTGGATAAAAAAAATATCTTTCTCATTTCCGGAACTGGTGATGTTATTGAGCCGGATGACAATGTGATTGCTATCGGTTCCGGCGGGCCTTATGCCATTGCCGCCGCCCGGGCTTTAATGAAGCATTCCAATCTCGATGCCGGGGAGATTGCAAAGGAAGCTATGGAAATTACTGCTTCACTTTGCATTTATACGAATGCAAAGATTATTATTGAAACTTTAAAATAAATTTTTAAGGAATTCCGTCTGCATGCAAATGACACCCAAAGAAATAGTTGCTGAATTAGATAAATATATAATTGGCCAGGATGATGCCAAGCGCGCTGTAGCGATTTCTCTGAGAAATCGGTGGAGACGTCAGCAGGTGTCGGCAGAGCTTCGCGAAGAAATCATGCCGAATAATATCATACTTATCGGTCCCACCGGTGTTGGAAAAACCGAACTGGCCCGTCGTCTGGCTCGTTTGGCGGGCGCTCCGTTTATTAAAATCGAGGCGTCCAAATTTTCCGAAGTGGGATATGTCGGACGTGATGTCGAATCGATCATTCGCGACTTGCAGGATCTCTCTGTGAATATGGTTCGCAGTGAGTTTACTGAAAAAGTACAAGAAACTGCCTCGGAACTTGCCAAGGAACACTTGTTAGATATTCTGTTCCCGATTCCTGATTTGCCGCAAGCGACAAATGAGCATGACCTGGAAAAAAATGAAGAACTTGAGAAAAAGCGCAATCGAACACGCGAAAAGCTTCGCAAGAAACTGGAAGATAAAGAACTGGATGATAAAATGATAGAGATCGAGATTGCAAGCGAACAATCTCCGTTGATGCAAATTATATCACCCATCGGCGTTGAAGAAATGGGATTGAATATTCAGGATCTTTTTGGCCCGGGAATGCCAAAGAAAACCAAAAAACGGCGTCTCACTGTTTCGGAAGCGTTTGTCTATTTGCAGCAGGAAGAAGCACAGAAACTCATCGATATGGATGAAGTGGTCAAAGAAGCCATTCACCGCGTTGAGAATTCCGGCATTGTTTTCCTCGATGAAATCGACAAAATTGCCGGCGAAAATAATGGCGGCGTGGATGTTTCGCGCGAAGGTGTGCAGCGAGACCTGTTGCCGGTCATCGAGGGGACAAATGTGATTACAAAATATGGCATGGTGGTAACTGATCATATTTTGTTCATTGCCTCCGGTGCTTTTCACATATCCAAACCTTCCGATCTCATCCCGGAGTTGCAGGGACGATTTCCGATTCGGGTCGAGTTGCAAAGTTTGACTGCCGCGGATTTTGAACGAATTCTTACAGAGCCGGAAAATGCATTAATCAAGCAGTACACTGCGCTTGTATCGGCAGAGAATGTAAATATAAAATTCACCAAAGGGGCGATCAATGAAATTGCCCGGGTTGCGTCGGAGGTCAACGATCGTGTTGAAAATATCGGCGCACGCCGTTTGCATACGGTGATGACGATTTTGCTTGAAGATATTCTCTACGATTTGCCGAATGACGAGGTCAAGACGATCAGGATTGACAAAAAGAGGGTTGAGGATAAACTGCGGGAAGTCATTTCTGACGAAGATTTGAGTCAATATATATTATAAAGCCTGGCAACAGCACGCATACTGTGTCATTCGGCTGGAATCTTGTTTGAGCAAAACTGGAAACAGACTTTTCAGCATACGTCGATGTCAGATAGTCTTTCACTGCGGAGGATAGAATTGAAAAGGGATTTTCTGGAGATAACAGATTTTACGAAAGATGAGATACTGGAAACTTTTGAGCTGGCTAAACAGCTTAAAGAAAAAACTAAAAATAAAATTGAACATCACATTTTAAAAGGCCAGACCCTGGCCATGCTTTTTCAAAAGCCCTCCACCCGAACGCGCGTTTCTTTTGAGGTCGGGATGTATCAGTTGGGTGGTCATGCTCTGTATTTGAATCCGACCGAAGTGGGTTTGGGAAAGAGAGAGTCTGTTGCGGATGTGGCGCGTGTTTTATCAAGATTTTGTGATGGAATTATGGCACGTGTTTTCGGACATGAAATTGTTGCCGAGTTAGCTCGATATGCTTCCGTACCGGTCATTAACGGGTTGTCCGCGCTCACTCATCCGTGTCAGATTATTGGAGATATGTTTACGATTATCGAGCACAAGGGCGATTATAAAGATTTGACCATCACTTATTTGGGTGATGGAAACAATGTCGCCAATTCATGGGTAAATCTTGCTGCTAAACTTTCGTTTTCACTACGGTTGGGTGTGCCACAGGGATACGAACCGGACCAGGCCATCCTCGAACGCACGATGGCAGCAAACGTGAGCAAAATAGAAATCATTCACGACCCCGTCGAGGCTGTTCGTGGTGCTGATGTCGTTTACACTGATGTGTGGGCGAGCATGGGGAAGGAAGAGGAAGCGGAAGAACGCAAAAGAATATTCCCGCCATACCAGGTCGATGAAACATTGCTTTCGAAAGCGGCCCAGGATGTTATTTTCTTACACTGTCTTCCCGCGCACCGTGGTGATGAAGTGACAGACGGCGTAATGGACGGGCCTCATTCGGTTGTCTTTGATGAAGCTGAAAACAGGCTTCATATCCAAAAGGCGCTCATGGTTAAATTGATGTCAAACGGGTAGGAGAAAAGATCAGTGCCGTCAGAAATAATTCGTTTTCAGCAGGACGATTCTTCTGCCTGGGAAGAATTTATGCAATCTGCAAACAATGGAACAATATTTCATACGCGCAAATTTTTGAGCTACCACCCGCCCGATCGCTTTCAGGATCATTCGCTTATATTTTTTAAAAATGGCAAACGTATCGCCCAACTGCCCGCTGTCGAATTTGAAGAAGACGGAAGAAATATGTTGCTTTCTCATCGCGGGGCATCGTATGGAGGATTCGTTGTCAAGGATACGCTGCCCATCCGCGAGGCTTTTGATCTTGTCGAAGCTTTGCTGAAATACACGAAAGCAAATCATCTGCACGGCATAGATTTAACTCCCCCGCCACAAATTTATTTACGCCGCCCCAGCAATTACATTGACTTTGCCCTTTTGCAAAATGGTTTCGAGTACCGCAAGAGGGAAATATCCAGCGTTATCCCGCTTGATTTTGGCAGAAACGACATTCTCACAACTTTTAATGAAAGTTCGCGTCGTGCAGTCCGGCGCGGGAAAAAGCTGGGCGTGCAAGTGCGGGAATCGGATGACTATGCTGCATTTTATAAAATTCTCGAAAAAAATCTGCGCTTGCGTCATAACGTAACTCCGACCCATTCTCTCCGTGAACTGATCATTCTGAAAGATATGTACCCGCATCAAATCAAACTCTTTGGTGCATTTTACCGGGAAACCATGGTGGCCGGTGTTGTGATGTTTATATGCAATCCGCGCGTCGTCCTTGCTTTTTACATCAGCCATGATGAGCAATACCAGAACTATCGCGGTGTGAACGTTCTCTTTCATGATATTATCGATTGGGGCATTGCCGAGGGATATGCTTTTCTGGATTTCGGTATCTTTACCGTCGATGAAGACCCCAACTGGGGCCTGGCACGTTTTAAAGAAAGCTTTGGCGCCCAGGGTGTTTTCCGTGATAGCTTGCGAATTTTATTCTAGTCCAAGTTCAATTTTACATCGGTCTTTAATTTCAAAATCCCGGACATTTATCCGGGATTAACTTTTTAGAGTTCGCCCGAATGCAAAAACAGCTTAAAATATTACATATTGCGCCCATGAACACTTCGGGTGTTCCCGGCCAATTTGTTTTGGCGGAAAGGCAACTTGGGTTTACAAGTAGATTGGTTACGCTTTATCGGGACAAGAGAAATTATTTTGAAGATGTTTGCCTCTCTTTACCGTTTATTGATTTTCCTGTAACAAAATGGATAAAGAAAATGGTCTCCTCACCCGAGAAAATGCGCGTGGACAATAAGCTGCGTATTCCGAATAAAATTCCACTGTCCTGGCGGCCTCATTCAAAAGCGGAAGAAATTCTCGTTCACTTGCGTGATTCTTTGTGGAAGAAAAAAATTGATCTGGCAATAGAAAAATATGATCTGGCGAATTTTGATGTATATCAGCTCGATGGCGGTCTTGGTTTTTTTCGCGATGCGCGTTTCATTTCCGGGATGAAAGAGCGCGGCAAAAAGATCATTTGCTGTTATACGGGAAGCGATTTGCGCACCCGCGGCGTTATTCCCGCAATTGATAAAATAAGTGATTTGAATGTTACCGTCGAGTTCGATCATACGCTGCTGCACCCGGATATTCATCATATTTTTTTTCCTTTTAATGCAGAAAAATATGAGTTGCAACTGAAATCGCATGGGGATAAAATCCGTATTGGTCATGCACCCACCAGTTGGAAAGCAAAAGGTTCGGATATTATTGTGCCTGTTTTGAAAGATTTGGAAAAAGAATACGCGGTTGAGGCTATACTCATCGAAAATCTTACCTATAAAAAAGCGTTGGAATTGAAAAGTACGTGCGATATTTTCATCGATCAGATCGGGGATTTGGGCTATGGCATTAACTCTTTGGAATCGCTGGCAATGGGAATTCCGACTTGTTCGTGTTTGGCTCCCGGATTTGCCGAGTCTTACCCTGACCATCCTTTTGTCGCGATTAATGCAAAAAATTTGAAACAAGAATTAATTCGCTTAATTGCCGACGCGTTGCTGAGGCAGGAACTTTCGCAAAGAGGCAGAGCCTGGGTGCTCGAACACCATGATGCCGTTAAATCCGTAAAAAAAATACATGCATTAGCCGGGATTGAATAGCATAACAAAATGCGCATATTATTTATAAATACAATCCAAATGTTCGGCGGAGGCGAGGTGTGGATGCTCCGCACGTTGGATGGATTGCAAAAGCGGGGACATCATGTCGCTCTGCTTTGTCGACCATACACTGAAGTAGGGAGGCGGGCTGAAACCAAGGGAATTCCTGTTTTTTATATGCGAGTGCGCGGGGACTTTGATCCCGTCACCATTCTACACACGATCCGTTTGCTGCGTCGTGAAAAGTTTGACATCATATTAACAAACATGGACAAAGAACTAAGATTTGCCGGATTAGCCGCAAAAATTGTCGGCAACAGCATTGTTATTCCCAGACGCGGCATCGACTATCCTTTGAAAAATAAAATACGTTATCGTTTTACCTATAACAAGCTGGCCGATGCTCTTCTTGCCAACTCTGAAGCAACAAAATTATCGCTGCTTCGGAATGCTCCCTGGCTTGATCCTGAAAGAATTCACGTCGTTTACAATGGCATTGATCCCAAACCCTTTATGGGCGAATCCGAAATAAATCTTCGAAAAGAATGGGGATTGCATGCCGATGCCGTCATCATCGGCTTTGCCGGTCAACTCGATGAGAGGAAAGGAATCGATTGTTTGCTGCGATCTTTTGCCCGAACGGCAGCGGTTCATAAAAATGTTCATCTCGTCATTGCCGGCGAAGGGCCGATGAGAAGTGAAATTGAGGAGTTTAGCAGGAAAAATAATCTTGACACAAAAATTCATCTTGTCGGATTTTTGGATGGAATTGAAGATTTTATGAAATCTATTGATGTGTTTGTTTTGCCTTCGTTATGGGAAGGTTTTGGAATTGTATTAATCGAAGCAATGGCCGCGGGGAAACCGGCTATAACGACAAATGTAAGTTCAATGCCTGAAATTGTTCTTGACGGCGAGACAGGCAGGATTGTGCCGGTCGACGACGCTGACGCTCTTTCCCAGGCAATGAATGACCTGGTGCACGATGAAAAATTGAGAGAATTATTGGGCAGTAAAGCACGGACTCGGGTTTTGGAAAAATTTACCCTGGATCGCATGCTTGATTCTCTGGAAAAATTCTTTCAGCAGCAAAAAGAAAAATTAATTGGAATAGAGCAGTGACCTTTTGGAATGCATTTGAACAATTTTTCAAACATAAGCAGCTTCGTTTGTTTGAAAAATTATTAGGATTACGCCGACTTTTTCCTGAGGAATTTGATGCATCCCGCGTTAAAAGAATCCTCATTGTCCGGCAGCACGATCAACTGGGTGATTTTTTATTATCGACGCCCGTTTTCAGGGCATTGAGAAACAGATTTCCTTCAGCTTATGTTGCAATAGTGGCAAGAAAATACACTGCGGCCCTGGCGCAAAACAATGAATTCATTGATACCGTCATTCCCTTTTATGAGCATGGAACCGATTGGCGCTTGAAATCTTTGCGCTATTTCCGGCAACAAATTCGCGCCGGTTACGATCTCGCAATTGTTTTAAATACAGTTTCGCACTCTTTGACCAGCGATCTCATTGCGCGCTTTAGCAATGCGCCTTATATTTTAGGGCCGGAGCATCTTCCGTTTTCGGGGACGAAAACGAATTTTTTCTACAATCTGATTTCTCCATGCCGTGATGGCCGTATCAATCAGAGTGAACGCAACCTGGATATTGTGCGTTACATTGGTGCGGATACAGAGGATGCGAGCGAAAATATCACTTTACTTCAAAGTGAAAAGGAATGGGCAAAGGATCATCTGCGGGCGATGGGGTGGGACGGAAGGAAGAAACTGGTAGCCGTTCATCCGGGAGCGGGCAAAATTCCGAATCGTTGGCCGGTGGAAAATTTTGTCGCCGTAGCTGAAAAACTTGTGGAAGAAAAAAATGTGCAAATTTTCCTGACTTGGGGACCGGCAGAAGAAGATTTAGGCGCACGCTTTTCATCTTTGGCAAAATTTCACATCATTTCAACAACCGAGAAAAATATTCGTCGATTTGTAGCGTTGCTGGCGAGCGCAAATCTGTTACTTTGTAATGATACGGGTGTAATGCATGTTGGTGCTGCTGTTGGTACGCCACTGGTAGCAGTTTTTGGGCCTACCGATCCTGAGCAGTGGAAACCTGTCGGCAAGAAGATCATTGCTGTGCGAAGCAAGGATGGCATTTGCAGTTCTATCTCTCCGGACAGCGTATTAAAAGAAGCTTCCGGATTGCTGGAATAAAAGCTTTTGGGATGCCAATTTAATTTCCGATCATTTTTTCCGCAAAT
>JAACEJ010000153.1 GCA_011682565.1 Actinomycetota bacterium
TTTACATTCTGGATTCGGAAGGCTGTTTCAGCTTTGTGGGAGGCGCGGTTGAACGCCTCCTCGGATTTACGAAAGAAGAGTTGATCGGGACGCATTTTACCTCGATCTTCCAGCCTGAGGACGTCAACAAAGCAAAATTCCGTTTTAATGAACGGAGAACAGGAGAGCGTTCTACCAAAGGGTTTGAAACTCGCTTGATAACAAAGGAGGGGAAAAAGGCGGACTTCGAAATCGATTGTCTGCAAATAGAACTTCACGCTTTCGGTATATATGACGAGTCGATTTATGGAAAGGATAAAAAATATCTGGGGACTTATGGCGTTGCAAGAGATATCACAAGCCATAAGCAGATGGAAGATGAACTGTACGCGAGCAGGGCTGGTCTTATCACCGCCCAGCGAATTGCCCATCTTGGCAATTGGGATCAGGACATTGTCAATAATAAACTGCTATGGTCTGATGAAATTTACAGAATATTTGGGTTGTCTCCTAAGGAATTTGAAAACAACTTCGAATCGTTCTTAAATTCTGTTCATCCCGATGACCGGCAATTCGTAAAAAAGTCGGTTGACCATGCCTTAAATAAAAAAAAGCCTTATAAAATTGATCACCGAATCATTCTTCCAACCGGGGAAGAGCGAATCGTTCACGAACAGGCTGAAGTTGAATTTAATGCATCCGGAAGAGCGATTCGGATGATTGGGACGGTTCAAGATATCACCGAACGCAAGCTATCAAAGGAAAAACTCCAAAAAAGCCAGACCATGCTTCAAACGGTCTTTGACGGCATTTCAGAGCCCCTGATCATGTTAGACAGGGAAACAAAAATTCAAATGTTGAATGATGCAGCCAGAAAATACTATGGGTTGTTAGAATCAAAAAATTATAACGGCATTTGCTGTTTCACAGCCTGCAATGGATTAACAAAACCTTGCGATGGATGTGACATCCCAATGATCATTAAAAAACACGAGATGCGTTCATTTGAACGAGAAGGTTTAATGGATTCTTCGCGGATCGAAGAGATCACCATATTTCCGCTTGTTAAATTGGGACAAGATAATGGTTCTCTTATTCGCATCAGCGACATTACGAAAAAAAGGAAAATTCAGGAGCAGTTGATCCGCTCCGACCGTCTCTCTTCCTTAGGGCAGCTTTCCGGCGGCATCGCCCACGAGATCAGAAATCCATTGTCCAGTATAAAACTTTTTGTAGACATATTGGGCGATACCGAGCGATTTTCCCGGAAGACTGAAGAGATGGAGATTATAGATGACATCAGATACAATGCAAACAAGTTAGAGGGAATCGTTAGACGAGTGCTCGATTTTGCAAAACCATCGGTAAAAAGCAAGGCTAAAATGAGCATAAACGCGCTTATCCGGGATGAGATTAAATTATGGTCTTCGAAAATCAGAAAGTTAAAAATAGATGTTAACCTGTCCTTAAAAAAAGGCCTTCCGCCTATTTGGGGAGATGCCGTCGAACTCAGACAGGTGATAAACAACCTGGTTATGAATGCTTTAGATGCAAGTGAAAAAGGGGGAGCATTAAGCATCAGCACATCAAAAAAAACATCATCCTTTCACAAGGACCGGCAGGTGGTGGTCATAAAAGTGAAAGACACAGGTTCGGGGATTCATCCGGAAGACAAAAAGAAAATTTTCGATCCCTTTTTTACAACAAAGGGTGACGGCACGGGACTTGGACTCTCCATTTCTCACCAGATCATAAAACGGCACGGCGGTATCATTTCCTGCAAGAGCAAACCTGGCGAAGGGGCTACATTTACCATCGAGCTTCCCTTCTTATCGGAAGAATGATTAATAGAAAGATTATTTTGCCCCAAATTATTTTGCATTAGGAGATTGTAAACAATGCCTGAAACAATTCTTGTTGTTGATGACGAAAAGAGCCTTTTAAAGGCGCTTCGTATAACTCTTGAAGGTAAATACGTGGTTATTACAGCAGAAACAGGTTCAGACGCTATAGAACTTTTTCAACATAAAGGTCCTGATCTGATTCTGCTCGATATTGGTCTTCCGGATATGAGCGGCATCAACATATTAAAAGAGGTAAAAGAGAAGGACCCTGATGCCATGGTCATTATGGTCACCGCGGTTGAAGATGTAAAAACCATCGTGGAAGCCGTCAAGTTAGGGGCATATGATTATCTGGTAAAACCGATAAATTCCCAGGAACTTTTCCTGACGGTGAAAAACGCATTTGAAAGCAGACAATTGAAGGATCAGATCCGGTTGTTACAACAGGCTGATATTGACCGCTATAAATTTGAACTCATCGGCCGGAGCCATGAAATCAAAAATATGATAGAGGTCGCGAAAAAAGTATCTAAAAGTGTTGAAACCCCGGTTCTCATCGTGGGTGAAAGCGGAACGGGAAAGGGAGTTCTGGCCCGTGCCATACATTACAGTGCAGGAAAGAATCCCGGTCCTTTTATCACGGTCAACTGCGGGGCCATCGCCAAAGACTTGGTTGAAAGTGAGCTCTTCGGCTATGAACAGGGCGCTTTTACCGGGGCAAGTGCCCATGGGAAAAAGGGGCGCTTTGAGGAATCGGCAGGGGGCACGATTTTCTTAGATGAAATCGGTGTTATGCCCTTTTCGGCCCAGGCAAAATTACTCAGAGTTTTAGAGGACAGGGTGTTTTACAGGATAGGTGGCGCTAAAGAGATTGAGGTTTCATCGAGAATTATTGCCGCCACCAACATCGACCCTGAAAAGGCCGTTGAAGACGGTCTTTTCAGGAAGGACCTATTTTACCGCCTCAATGTGGTCAAAATTGAGGTTCCTCCATTAAGTGAACGACAGGATGATATTCTTCTTCTGATCGAACATTTCATGGACTATTACAACCTCAAATTTGGCAAACGGTTCACCAAAATCTCCCCTGAAGCCAGGGCTATCCTGCTTCAATACCATTGGCCGGGTAATGTTCGGGAGCTAAAAAATCTGTTGGAAAGGATCATCCTTCTTGAAGATGGAGACACAATTTTGCCCGGACAGCTCACCTTTATTGCCAATGTAAATGAGGAACCGAACAAGCTCATTGGACCCGGCGTAACCAATGGTTGTCTTGACTATGAAAAAGTGACTAAAGATCTTATTAGAAAAGCTCTGAAACGAACCGCAGGAAATGTGAAGGAGGCCGCAGAAGTTCTCAATATGCCGGTGCACAAGCTGCGATACCGGATCAAGAAGTTCGGATTTAGAAATCAAGGCTTCTCTTGAAAAGGCGCCCCAGTACGATCTCCCGGACCTACGGAGTAAACAAAGACGCAAAGGGTGAAAGATGAGGGAAAATGAATTATAAAATTATAATCTTTGCGCCTTTGCGAGAAAATATCGTATTTAAAAGGAATTAACCATGACAACAGCAAAAATCTTTATTGTGGGAGATGATATGATTGTCGCAAGAGATATACAGCTACAATTGGAGAATTTTGGATTTTCCGTGCCTGCAATCGTGCCATCTGGAAAGAAAAGCTTTGAAAAGATAAAAAAACTCAAGCCTGACCTCGTACTGATGGACATAATGCTAAATGGAACCATGGACGGAATCGAGACCACCGACCAAATTCATTCCCGATTCCATATACCGGTGGTGTTTCTGACCGCTTATTCCGACCCAAAAGTGCTTGAGAGAGCAAAGACAGCCGAACTATTTGGATATATTATCAAACCGTTTGAAACCCGGGAACTATACGCTGTCATCGAGATGGCTCTTTACAAACATAAAGTCGAAAGGATGCTGCAAAAAGCCCACGACGAACTGGAGCAACGGATAGCGGAACGTACTGTTGATCTCGAGGAAGCAAACAAGCAGTTGAAACAGGAAGTAGAAAGTCGCAAGCTTGCTCAAAAAGCGCTGAGCGAATCAGAAAAAAGATTCAGAACAATATTCGAGAAGGCTGTTGAAGGAATACTTGTTACATACTTTGATACAAAAAAAATAAAGTATGCAAATGCTTCAATTTGCAATATGTTAGGTTACACCGAAAAGGAATTGCAGCAAATGGAGATTAAGGCCATCCATCCTAAAGACGCTTTGGAGTATGTGATTTCCGAATTCGAATCACATACAAAAGAAGAAAAAACATATTCACCGGACATCCCATGTTTGAAAAAAGACGGGACAGTGATATACACAGATTTGACAGGTACCACTGCTTACATAGATGGCCGAAAGTGTTTTATTGGATTTTTTACGGACATCACTGAAAAGAAGAAAATGGAAGAACAACTGATTCTGTCATGCCGTCTGGAAGCCCTGGGGCGGCTGGTAGATCGCTTTTCCCATGAGATTAAAAATCCATTGACAGGTATTAATCTGTATGTGGATATCCTAAAGGATAAATTTAAATTTTCCGCATGGGATGAAGAAATCTTGGATGATATCATGTTTAATGTCAACAAGATAAACAAAACCGTTAGAAAAGCCATCGCTTTTGCCAATCCATCGGTCGGAGATTCACAGGAGTTAGACATCAACGCCCTTATCCGCGAGGAAATCGATTTGTGGTCTGAAACATTCAAAACAGCCAAGATCCGTCTGGAGTCGCACTTTGAAGACGATATCCCGCAGATCTTCGGAAATCCCGTAGAACTTCAGCAAATTTTAGGTCATTTGGTAAAAAATGGAGTAAGTGCCATGGAAAAAGGAGGCGTATTAAATATCACAACGAACAAAAGAACTTCAAAATTTCACAGAAACTGCTCAATGGTGATCATCAAGGTTAAAGATACCGGTTCGGGAATCAAACCAGAGCATAAAGAAAAGATTCTTCACCCGTTTTTTACGACCAAAACCGGCTGCACAGGACTTGGCCTTTCCATTTCTCACACGATCGTTGAGCAACACGGCGGTTACCTTTCCTGCGACAGTGAACCGGGCAAAGGAACAACATTTACCATCGAATTACCCCTCAACAATTCTTAATCTTCTGTTTTTCTACGATGTATTCGGATTTGAGAGATCCTATATCTGCCAAAGAGCGGACAAGCGTATCGTTGGATGATAATATTGTCATCCCGTTTTAGAATATTCTCCTATTCCCATCAGATCTCAACCCCATCCGCTTTCCGGCCAACACTTTGTTCGTTATCTATAACTCCATGTAATCATAAAATAATTTCATGCGTTTTTCTCAAATTATTTGTATTGGCACACATGATGCAAAAGGAAGGTTGCTAAACAATATACGATATAATCGTATGCAATATTGTTTTGGATGATAAAAGGAGAAAAAGAGAGTGGAGACTGAACACAAAAAGAAATGGATCCTGGTGGCTGAAGAACATGCGTATATTCAGAAGCTGCTTTTTCAAGTGCTTTCGAAAATGGGATATTTTGTAACACTGGTCGGCACAAGTGAAGAGGGAATGGAGTGCTTTCATGAAAAGGCGTACTCTCTTGTACTCACCGACCTGACCATGCCCGGAATAGACGGTTTAACCTTTGCCCGTTGGATCAAAAAAAGATCGCCCCGAACTCTGGTCTGTCTTTTAACCGGCTGGGAACGGCAAGAAACAGATTCCGCAATTAAGGAAGGCAGCGTCGATGTTGTATTGTGCAAGCTACTCGGATTATATGAGATCCGAGAAACAGTCGAAAGACTGATCAAAATTTACAAAAAGAAGGAGTAGAAAGATGAACAAAGAACGGTTGCTGTCAGCAGAAGATATCTGTGAGTATTTCGGGATTGGCCGGGATACGCTCTACAAATTGATTTATAACAAAGGGCTGCCGGCCTATCGCCTCGGCAAACTATGGAAATTCAAAAAGAAAGAGGTGGATAGATGGCTAAAGATAAGTGCTCGGCCGCCCGTGAGAAAGCAGAAACCATGGGTAGAGGCTAGCTGCTGAAGGTGCTTTTTTATGAACGAAAAAATATTAACCATCGACGATGATTTGGATATTCGATCATTGCTCAGTAATATTTTAAATCAGGAAGGATATCGTGTTAAGGCCGCATCAAACGGCCGGGAAGCGGTTGATCTTTTTAAATCAGAGCCCTTTGACCTGGTCATCACCGATATTCGAATGCCCGGAATGGACGGTCTATCGGTCATGGGGCAATTAAAACAAATGGATGAAGACATAGGGGTCGTCATATTGACGGGGTTTGCCACCATCAACAATGCCATAGAAGCCTTAAAAGCGGATGGCGCCTTTGATTTCGTGACCAAACCTTTGGAACATCTCGATCAGTTTCTGAATACCATCCAACAGGCCCTTGAAAGACGCAGATTGAAAATCGAAAACCGGGAACTTCTAAAACTACTGGAAAAGGAAATTGAAGAGCATAAACTTGTATTTGAACAAATCCGGAACAGCAAATTTCTGTTACAGTCGATCATTGATGGAATTTCAAAACCGCTATTTTTGTTAGATAATAAACAGTCAGTGATATTGATGAATAGAGCGGCTTTAAAATATTTTGGAACTACTTTTCAGGAAGCTATCGGGAAACCCTGCCATAATATATTCAAACAAAAATGTGGGACCTGCTGGGACTGCAAAATCCATTCATATGTTTCAACCGGCAAGTTTTCCACGTTTGAACGAAATAGCCCGACAGACGAAAAAAGAATTGAACAGGTCGAAATCTATCCTCTGAAAAATAAAGGGCTGGAGGGCGTCATTGTCAGCATAAATGATATTACCCAAATAAAAAGAGCTCAGGAGCAGTTAAATCGTGCCGACCGTCTCTCTTCCTTAGGGCAGCTTTCCGGCGGCATCGCACATGAGATTCGGAATCCTTTGGCCGGGATGAGTTTATTCTTAGATATTTTGGGCGATACCGAGAGGTATGAGCATACGGATGATGAGCTGGAAATCATTGGAGATATGAAGGACAATGTGGATAGAATTGCCGGCATTATAAGACGGGTGCTTGATTTTGCAAAACCCTCGGCCACAGCGATTAAAAAGATAGATATCAATGCCCTGATCGAGGAAAATATCAAACTGTGGTCTGAAAAGTTCAGGAAATCGAATATAAGACGGATCTTATCTCTGGCAAAAGATCTTCCACTCGTTTATGTAGATGAAATAGAGTTACAACAGATTATAAACAATCTGGTTTCAAATGCGATTGAAGCCATGGGAAAAGGTGGTGTTTTAAGCATTGCCACGGCTAAAGGAATATCATCTTTCTTCAAGGACCGCACTGTGGCGAGAATAAAAATAAAGGACACCGGTACGGGTATCGCACCGGAACATTTGAAAGATATTTATAATCCGTTTTTTTCAACCAAGGCTGCCGGCACAGGGCTGGGCTTATCCATAGTAAACCAGATCATAAAACGCTATGGGGGAGTTATTTCACATGAAAGCAACCTGGAAGAAGGAACGGTCTTTACGATCGAATTACCAATTATATGTTCAACAGAGAATCGAATAAATCAAATCCATCCCGAAAAAGAATTCGATGATAATATTATCTTCCAAAATATTATTGTCTGACAATATTCTCAGTTTTA
>JAACEJ010000154.1 GCA_011682565.1 Actinomycetota bacterium
TTTTGCAATCCCCCTTTTTCTTGTCGGTCCATTATGTTTATGTTGAGGCCCGAGTTTTTTTTACGTAAAAAAACGGTAACGTGATTTGAGCACATTGATACGATTGAATTATATTTTTATTTTGTTGATCCTGATGCCGACTCTTCTCCTGTCTCAGGATGTAATTCCTGCACTGGAGGTCGATTCAACTTTTCCCCAGGCGAATGAGAGACGTGCGCCCCTCAATACAAAGATTTCCGCAACTTTTAACAAAGCGATTGATCCGGCCAGCCTGGACACTTTGTCTTTTGTCGTATTTGGTGAAAAAAGCGGAAAGATTCGTGGTGCTATCGGTTATGATGATGCCACGAGAACCGCCACTTTTCAACCTGCAAACAATTTACTTACCGGGGACAGAATAACTGTTGTTTTAACTTCCGGCATTGCAAGTACTGATGGTGAAAATCTGACCAATGGCTTTATGTGGACTTTTGACGCCGAAGTTATGCAGGGGGTAAGGGAATTCAAAACTGAAGTGACGTCCCTGGACATGGAGTTGGTTGCTGTTGCCTCTGCCGATTTTGATGGCGACGGAATATCTGACCTGGTTATCTCCGGTATACGCGACGGACAATATGTCCTGCAAATCATGTATTATCGCGACGGCGCACTTCAGGCCGGTGATTTGGTGAACATGGTCTATGAAGCCCGCCCTGTGGTCGTTGGTGACCTTAATAATGACGGTGTCCCGGATATTCTTGCGGTGCATCGCAACAATTTTAGTTTTACAACCTATTTTGTTTCTCCGACCGGAGAAATTCAGCCCGGCACTATCTACGTTTTCGGCCAGCCGAATGTGGAACCGCGCTCTGCTGCAATTACTGATTTGAATAATGATGGTTTTCTCGATATTGTGATTATCAATAGACTTTATAGTCGGAATTACAAGAAAACAATATTACTTTATTTGAATGATGGCACCGGTCATTTCGCAAGTGGAGGAACGGAGTCGGATTGGTTCTGGTCGAATAGAAACGCCGAAGTTGTTTTCGCCAAAGATTTTAATTTTGACGGGCATGTGGATATCGGAGCGACAAACCAGGGAACCAGTGGAGGCCTTTCTTTCTTCATGAATCCAGGGGATGGATTGGGCTTTTCAGATGATCCCAATCCCCGCTATTCTTTTGCAAGTGATCCTGAAAGTGCCTTTACTGTCGACATAACCGGAGATGAACAGCCTGATGTTATAGTGCCGGATTTGAACACCGCTGCAATCATTCCTTTTTTTCACAATGGAGTGAGTCACGGCATTCCCGGGTTCGTGCAACAGGCATCCTACCCGACGATAACCGACCCTGACTGGCTCGACTATGGCGATCTCGATGCTGACGGTGATTTTGATTTCGCTGCCATCGGTAGCGATCAGCCTCAGTTAAATATATTTTACAACAATGGCCTGGGCGATTTTACGGATAACGTTCTGGCAAATATTACTCCTACCCCAAAAATGGTTACGATTTCCGATCTGAACGGCGACAAGGCGCTTGATATGGCGATTATTGATCGCTCCGGTGATCTCACTTTGATGATCAATAACGTTGCCGGGAACTCGGTTCCTGATTCTCCCGTGCTGCTCAGTCCGCAGGATGATGCCTTTGTTGATTCAAAAACAGTAAATCTTTCGTGGACAGTCCCGCAGGATGCCGACGGTGATGCTTTGCATTTTATTGTAACGATAACATCCGATAACGGGGAAAAATGGATTTACGACTCGCGCATTAACCCTGAATTGTTTGAACCCTACCCCCCGGTCTCACAGGATGCGAAATCCGTACATTTGAACGTAACTCTGCCCAAGGATGGATTGTATTCCTGGTATGTGGAGGCCTTTGACGGCGTTGGTTACAGTCTTCCCTCGGAAACGTGGCAATTTAACATCGATTCCACGCTTCCTGCGGATTTGTCTGTAGAGCTTCCGGGTGCGGCTTTTGATAATCACTGGTTCGATCCCCTTGTTGCTGCGAATGTGACTGCCCGGTTGCATTATAGCGAACAAAATCCGGATAGCGCTATTTTGCAAACTGCCGGTCTTGGAGGGCCTTTTGTCAAAACCGGCATTCCTGCAGGAAATAATCAATTCGTGGATTTCGATCTGGCAATAAACAATGTGAATGACGGAAAATACGATGTAACCGGCTCTATCGTCGATGTTGTTAAAAATAAAACCGGGACGCCTTCATGGGTTGGTGTGGATCAAAATCCGCCCGTTGGCACAACGGCAAGTGTGTTGAACGATACGTCATCTTCAGTAAATATTTCTGTAAGCTGGGACGGCGGTAACGACGGCAATGGCAGCGGCTTGTCCGGCTATTACAGCGTACAGGTAAAAGTCGATGATGGGCCGTGGAATCTGTGGCTGGATCATGTAGCAACACAGGATTCGTTTTATACCGGGCAGAACCTGCATACCTATTCTTTTGAAGCTGCGGCTTTTGATAATCTGAAACATTTCGAAGGGTTTAACAACACTGCCGAGGCAACGGTTTTTGTGGATACGACCGCAGATGATATTACTCCTCCGGGCAAACCGAAAAACCTTCGCGCCAACGGCTCTAATCCCAGTCCCTGGCAGTTGGGAAATGAGTTTGTGATCGAATGGGAGAACCCCGAGGACGAAAGCGGCATTGCCAAAAGTTATTGGAAACTTGGGGCGCCGCCGACTTCCAACAAGGATTTTGATCAGGAAGGTTCCGCACAAGGCCCGATGACGGTTGTTTCCGACGCGGAAGACGGCGTTATGTTTTATTTGTGGCTGGCGGACGGAAAGGGCAATGTTGATTTCCACAATAGTTCTTCCGTACTGCTACGCCGCGATGCGACTTTTCCATTGATCCATAATTACACTTTTGCTGATCCGCAGCCGCCGTACACGGACGCCAACAGCCGCTCATGGTTTAATTCCAATACCACTGTGGAATTGACAACCAACATTATCTACACTGAAAAACATGCGCAAAAGGCGACGTTGAACACTGCGGGCTTGTCTGCAAATCCGACAAATGAAAATATTCCCAGTGGAGAAAATGTTTCGACCTCGTTTAATGTCGGTTGGGAATCGAGCACTGATGGACAATATGATATGCAGTCTGCGGTTTACGATTCGGCGGATAACCAGGGATCAAAAAGTATCCCGATCGGCCTCGATGGCACATTGCCCACGGGAAGTGTCGCGAGTACGCCCGATGTGGTTGCGACGGAAACGTTTACCGTGACATGGACGGCAGGCAATGACGGCAGCGGCAGTGGCATCTCCGGCAAGTATGATGTTTTTGTGAAAATGGATCAGGGGAGCTGGGAAAAGTGGCTTGTCGATTTTGCCGGGTTGAAAAATGATTACAATGGCGCGCATGGTCACCGCTATGCTTTTGAGGCGGTCTCTAAAGACAATGTCGGCAATGAAGAAGAATTTACCGGCATCGAAGAAACAACGGTGCAGGTTGATACAACTTCTGATGATGTCGACCCTCCGGCTGCGCCGATTAATCTGACTGCCGGCGGACAAACCGGTAAAAGTCCCTGGCAGACAGTTCCCAATTTTGAAATAAACTGGCAGAACCCGGATGATGAAAGCGGCATTGCAAAAAGCTTGTACAAATTGGGATCGGCACCAACTGCAAATTATGATACCACCGGATCTGGGCCGGCGATCGGGCCGATGACGGTAACGATGCCGCAGGAAGGCAAGCAGCACGTGTTTGTCTGGCTGGTGGATCATCAGGGCAATGTCGATTTTCATAATTATTCTTTTGTGTTGCTGCGCTATGATGCGACGTTGCCGATAATTGAAAGCATTGCACTACAAGAACCGGCAGCGAATTATACGGATGCAACAGGAGAATTTTGGTACAACCGAAATACTGTAAAATCTTTCGTTACAAATGTGCATTACAGTGAGAAATATGCCTGGCAGGCCGTTTTGAATACAGACGGCCTTGCCGGAGAACAGACGAACAGCAATATTCCCAGTGGTGATAATGTTTCCACGCTTTTTAAAGTTGATATTTCAGGCTCGAACGACGGCTCTTACGATGCCGTTGCCACAGTAAAAGATTCGGCATTGAATGAGGCCGACAGCCGCTTTAAAGTTGGTTTGGACGGAACCCCTCCGGCGGGAAGCGTGGCAAATTCACCTGAAGTGAGTGCAGGCAAAGTGTTTAATGTATCCTGGAGTGCCGGGGAAGATGCGGGGAGTGGCATTTCCGGCCTGTACGATGTCTATGTCCAGGTGGACAATGAAGCGTGGAAAATGTGGCTGGACAATGCGGCTACGCGCGATACGGTTTATAACGGACAGCATGGTCACACGTACGGCTTTGAAGCGATATCGAAAGACAATGTCGGCAATGTCGAAGCGCTGACAGGGACTGCGGAGAGCACGACAAAAGTGGACACAACTTCAGATGATGTCAAACCGCCCGATCCGCCGATCGAGTTGATCGCGGGTGGGGCATCGCCAAGCCCCTGGCAAGTGGATGCGATTTTTAAGATCGACTGGCAGAACCCTGCTGATGAAAGCGGTATTGCGCAAAGCCTGTGGAAACTGGGTGCCGAACCCACATCGAATTTTGATACTACAGCTTCCGGCCCGGCAAAAGGGCCGATGAATGTTGCAATGAACCGGGAAGGGCAGCAATGGCTGTACTTGTGGCTTGTGGATAACAGGGGCAATGTGGATTTTCGCAATTATTCAAAAGTTCTGTTGCGCCGGGATATTGCGGACCCGCAAATCACTAATCTGAAATTCAATAATCCGAACGCCTCTTATGTTGACGGCGATGGTCGGAACTGGTATGATCAAACAGTGACCGGCAATGTGACTGTCCAAATCACCTACACGGAAACACAAGCGGATAGTGTTGTTCTTGAACAAAACGGCGTCGGTACTATTTCCGTTGAAACCGATCCGGCAAGCGGCTCGAATGTTGTGCTGAACTTTAGTCTTCAGTTATCCGACATGACGGATGGCCGTTACACGCTCACAGTAAAAGTTTTTGATGTTGCAGGTAAAATGGACAGCAGTATTATTTTGCTTGGCCTGGATAGCAAACCGCCGGAAAGCACAATTGCTTCAGGACCGGAAATCAGTATCATTGAGAATTTTACTGTCAACTGGTCCACGGGTATTGATTCCGGCAGTGGCCTGGCCGGACGTTACCGGATTTTTTCACAGGACAACAACGGGCCGTGGAAAATATGGATCAACGAGACGACTGAACTTGCGACCGAGTTCCAGGGACAAAACGAACACGCGTATGGTTTTGAGGCCATCACATGGGATAATCTCGGCCACCAGGAGGTCGTCACCAATATTCCCGAAGCGGTTGTCAAAGTGGATATCGCTGCCGGAGATACGACACCGCCGGCGCCGCCCATCGATCTGAAAGCAGATGGTGAAAATCCCAGCCCGTGGAAATCAATGGCAACTTTTGCACTGACATGGGTTAATCCCAACGATTTGAGCGCCATAGTAAAAAGTTATTATAAAATGGACGCGCCTCCGGTGAGCGACACAGATACCACCGGCAGCGGCGGGCCGGCCGGTACTCTTTTGGTAAAAACACCCGGCGAGGGTGAGCACGCTGTTTACGTCTGGCTGGTGGACGGCAGGGGAAATGTCGAATATCGCAACAACAGCCGCGTCGTACTCCGATATGATAAAACGCCGCCGGAAATCAGATATGCCGGTTTTACCAATGCGGGATATAACGAAAGTTGGTTCAATCAAGTCGTGGAGCCTGTTGCAAATCTTTTGATAAAATATGGCGAGTACCACGCCGACAGTTTGATCATCCTCAGCCGTGAATTTTCCGTCAAGAAAATTTATACGGATCCCGAGAGTGATCTTTATGTGAAATTGCAGGTTCCCATCGATATCAGCGATGAAATCGATGGCAGCGGTGTGCTGCACATTACCCTCATCGACAGTGCCGGAAACAGATCGTTGGCAAAAGCGGAACTTAACCTCGATTCTACACCGCCGCGTGGGACGATCGCCGGTTCTCCTGAGATTTCTGCTTCAGCTTTATTTACTGTAAGTTGGTCCGCCGGGGAGGATGTGGGCGTGGGTGTTTCGGGTGAATATGATGTGTACGTCAATGAAAACGAGAGTAGTTGGAAGCTCTGGCAGGATAAATTTGCGGGACGGACAGCCGACTTTGTGGGCGTTCAGGGAAGCAGTTACGAATTTGAGGCGATTGCTTACGATTTCCTCGGCAATGCCGAGCGATTGACGCAAATTGCGGAAACGAAAACTTTGGTCGATACCACTTCGTCGGATTCGCTTGCACCTGCTCCTCCAATTGATGTTGCCGTGGACAGCCTCAACCCGAGTCCGTGGCAAAGCGAAAACACTTTCAAGGTATACTGGAAAAATCCCGTCGATCCAAGCGGAATAATCAAAAGTTGGTACAAACTGGGTGTTCCGCCGCAGAGTGCAGGAGATACGACAGCGACGAGCTTGGGAACACCGCCGATTACAGTACAAGCATCGGAAGAAGACGGGCAGCGATGCTACATCTGGCTGGAGGACGGACGGCATAATGTTAATTTTCAAAATAATGCATCGATTCTTCTAAGATGGGATCAAACGCCTCCCCGAATCGACAGCCTTGTCCTGGTAAAGCCTATGTTTGCTGATCGCTGGTTCAATCCCAAAGTGACAAAAGGGACGCTTTTTAATGTGTTTTACACGGAATCCCATCCTGATAGTTTTTCAATGCAGCCGGTCGAACTTCTCGGCAATAATACGGGCGTTGTACCGGTTGTTTCGCAGGGGATGAAATCTTTTCAACTTGCTTTTCCGGATTCAGCGGATACAACCATCACATTAACGGTTGCGATTGTCGACAGTGCCGGAAATACAGGCATCGATTCAACCCTCTTATCTTTGGATAGTCGCCCACCGCAAGGAACCATTGCTTCATCCCCGGACACGACCGGGCCGGGCGAGTTTCTCGTCTCCTGGGCCGGAAACCAGACGGACGGTAACGGTTCCGGCATCAGCGGGTCTTATGATGTTAAAATAAAAATTGATGACGGCGGGTGGGAACCCTGGAAGACACGGTTTACCGGCACGGAGGCCTCCTATGTTGGCGAAGCGAATCATAGCTATTCATTTGAAGCGGCAGCTTATGATAACGTTGGCAACCGAGAGACGCTTCTCGGCGAGGCGGAAACGACAACTTTTATCAGCACTAATTTCTCGGATACAACGCCGCCTGCCGCTCCAAAGGATGTGATTGCCAACGAAAGCAATCCCAGTCCATGGAGCAAAAATCCGAATTTTGAATTAAAATGGGTGAATCCTGATGATGCCAGTGGGATCGCCCGTTGTTATTTCAAACTTGGTACACCACCGATAGCGAATGATGATACCACAGGCAGTACGTCGGGCACGCCGCCTGTTACCGTTGCCATCGAGGAGGATGGACAACAGAACCTTTATCTCTGGTTAAGAGAC
>JAACEJ010000155.1 GCA_011682565.1 Actinomycetota bacterium
ACAAATATAGTTTACTTTGTCATCAATATCAAGCTTTAATTTTATAAACCTTTATTTTATGTAGCATTGTTAAGTAATATCAGAAACACACCCTCAGTGAGGGTAATGCGACCGTAAGTATAGTTGCTTTTTAAGAGAGGAGTTGCGACTTCGACGAGCAGGTCTGTCCAGGCGCCGCGGGTTGTAACGGTTTCCTCGTCCCGGGTGTCGTAAATAAAGCCGCCGCGGAGATAATTGGTGTTTCCTCCGCCCAGTCCAAATGGAGAATCCTCAACGAGTTTATTCGGCGAATCATATTTGATGACCGAGTTGTGATAAAAGCCGACGCCTGCCAATCCCCGTATTGTTTTACGGTAAACAGGAAACTGATAATTAACCAATATCGCCGTCCATTCGTGGTGATACTGATAATATCTGTCGTTCACATATTTCGCACTGCCCTCTTCCGCAAGTCCCGGATCGTATGCAACAACATTCCCCAATCCATAGTAATCATCTCCAAGATACCGCTTGAATTGGGCAAAAACATCCATGCGTGTGTTGCAGCCGAAAATTTCCGGTCGATCCCAAAAGAGAAAAAAATTGGCCTGATTTGTTGTGGTTTTGGATGCGTGCAGCGTCAGGTTCCATTTGTACGGATGCAACGTTCCGTTGCCGTAATGAATGAGATAGGCGCGCACGCCGTATTCCAATCCCTGCCCCGATTTATAAGACATGCCGGGCAGGGCGTAAAAACTCAGACCTTTCATCGGCTCTTTGCTGAAAGCTGTGAAAGGATTTGCGAGGGATAATGCAAGTAAAAATAGAAAAACGGTTTTCAAGTATTTTCTTTCGGTATCTATTGATCTTCAAATACTGTTTACTGGGCTATGGAAAACCTCATACAACTCTTGACTGAGTAACTCGTAAAAAGTCCCAAAATGTCATTGCGAGCGAAGCAATCTGGATGTCGACGAATGTGCTGTTTTATAAAGATCGCTTCCCCGATAACTCGGGGTAAATTCTCGCTCCGCTCCTCGCGATGACATACTTCTCGACTTTTTACGAGTTTGTCTTGGCTGTTTTTGACTAAAACTCGAGCGGTAAATAATTTTTCGATTTGAACAATTCAAAAATATTATCTGATCTTGACTAAACGACCACCCTCTTCTTTACTCTTTTGTGCCGCATCCATAAACTCAAAAATGGCAACGGTTTCCTGATGCGATACGGGAGGTTTTCCTGTTTTAAAGGATGTAATAATTTTTTCAATCAATGGTTTGTAAAGCGAGCCTTTGCCCGGTTCAACGTGGCGGATGCCGTTTTCAAAAAAGATCGTTGCGCCGTATCCGCCTTTACCTTCGCGAATACCGCGAAACGTGCCGAGGCGGTTATTGTCCCATACGCCGGTAACAATGTCCGTGCCTTCGGTGAAGGTGCGTGTACACGCCTGGATATCCGGGCCCATGACGGTGAAAAGCGTTTCGACGCCGTGCACAGCGTACCAGAACAAATCCGGGTGATGCGGTTCAAGATGAGCCGGGCTGTAAGCATCACAGCCGATGACCTTTCCCAGGCTCTTGTCGTGCAGTACCTCTACCAATTCCGGAAAGAATCGCAGGCTCGACGAACTCCAGCAGAGAACGCCGGCCTGATCCGCCAGGCGAAAGATTTCTTTCACGTCTGCAAGACTGGCTGCCATGGGTTTATCAATGAACACCGGTTTTCCGGCGGCAATGACCGGTTTGACCTGTTTCAGATGAACGCGCCCGTCGACGCTGGTGAGAATAACGGCATCCACTTTTTTCAACAAAGTGGGAATGTCGTCGACGATTTCAACATGATATTCATCCCTGATTTGCGCTGTAAATTTATCCACGCGTGTGTAACTGGCTTTAACATCCGGGCTGCCGCCGGGATAGGCGCAAACAATTTTTCCGCCGGGCACATGATCTTTGTCATTCGCATCATTTATTATTTTGGTGAAATGAGGCGCATGGGAAGTATCCAGGCCAATGAGACCGATGCGAATCGGCTTTTCCGATGCAAAAGATAAACCGACAAAAAAAGCGAGGCCTAAGACGGCCATTGTGATCAAATGTAGTTTTATCATTTTTTGTTTCCTTTCAGGTTCAATTGTTTATGTCGGCTCTGTAACGGATCGAGTAGGCACTGTCCAGCACACCACTCGATGAATTATTGAAAAACTAATGTCAGGATAATTATGAATAACGATCTTGTAAAATGCACATTCTGACACTTTTGTTCAAGATAAAACTTTTGTTTTCCAAGACTCCTGCGCAACAAACATCACGAAGATATTCTTTTAAAAAAATTATGGCTGCACCACCGCTTTAATGAGCTTTTTGTCCTTAATCATCCTATAAATAGCGGGGAAAAGTAAATCAAAATCGCTGCGATAATAACGACAACAAAGACAGAGAGAACAGCATCCCTTGTGTTCCAGCTTGCGCGGGAGGCTTCCTTGTCCGCCGCTACCGTGGTAGCATAAGTCAATCCTTTAATTTTCTCGAAGGATGGCGGGGCCGTTAAAAGGCTTACAGTAATCAGGATGGCAAGCGATGCCGCGAACAAAAGAACACAAAAGTACAGGAAGCTCATGTCCGCAAAAGCAAAGAGTGCACCACTGAGATGGTTCTTACCGAGCTCGGCAAACAGACGCAGCATTCCCAGTAAAAAGCCACCGAAAAGTGTTACGACGGCACCGGATGCATTTATCCTTTTCCAGAACAAGCCGAGTAAAAATACAGCTGCAATGGGTGGCGCAAGATAGGATTGTACGCTTTGCAAGTAATCATAAAGTTGACCTGAAATATGCTGCATTAACGGAATCCAGGCAATACCGAAAATGACAACGATGCCGGTGGCGATTCTTCCGACTGTTACGAGTTTTTTTTCCGATGCATGTGGTCTCAATTTTTTATAAATGTCCATCGTAAACAGGGTGGAGCATGAATTGAATACAGCCGCGAGAGAACTCATCAGCGCAGCGAGCAACCCCCCGGCAACGAGGCCGCGAATACCTGTTGGCAAAAGCGTTCGTACCAGAGCAGGGAAAGCCATATCTGAGGATGGAAGATTTAATTGACCTGTTTTAACCAGGGCGTAAGCGATGATGCCGGGGATGATAAAAATGAAAAACGGCAAAAGTTTCAGATAGGATGCGAAGATTGTACCGCGCCGTGCTTGTGTTTCGTTAGCGGCTGCCAGTGTCCGTTGCACGATATATTGATCCGTACACCAATACCACAATCCGACGATCGGCGGTGCCAGTACCATTCCCGGCCAGGGGAATTCCGGATCGCTGGCCGGCAGAAACAGATTGAAATGCTGGCTTCCCGCAATGCTGACGAGGTTGTTCCATCCACCGATTTTATGCAAGCCGATTAATGTCACTGTCGCTGAGCCGACGATCAGGATGATGGCTTGCAGCGCTTCAGTATAAACGACAGCGCGTAAACCGCCGAGTATAGTATAAATTCCGGTGAGAACGACTGTGATGAGTGCGCCGGTCCAAAAATTGATTCCCATTAAAGTTTGAAAAACGACTGCGCCGGCATAGACAGTAACCGAAACTTTGGTCAAAACATAGCCCACAAGTGAAATGAGGGACAAAAACCAGCGTGCTGCAGGAGAGTAACGCAACTCGAGAAATTCCGGCATGGTAAAAACTTTGCTTCGCATGTAGAAAGGGACAAACACCCAGCCGAGGAGAAGGACAAGCCATGAGTGCAGTTCATACATTCCCATAACAACGCCTGTTTTAGCGGCGGTACCGGCCAGTCCCACAACATGTTCCGAGCCGATGTTTGAGGCAAAAATGGAGGCTCCAATGACAAACCAGCCAACGTGTCTTCCTGCTAAAAAGTAGTCGGCTGCAGAGTCCTGTTTTTGTTTGATAACCCACCAGGCAATACCAAGAATGACCATGAAATACAAGCCAACGACTATCCAATCGAGCGGTTGAAACGAATCCATCTTCTTTCCCTTTCAAATTTGTTTAGCTATTCAAGATGAAGATATTTATCAGAGAGCTGCATTTTTAGTCGTATTGGATCAAAGCAAAGAATTTGTCTGTTTTCATTAATAAGCAAACGGTGAGAAATGATGTTCGAAATTGTTGAAGGAATATAACGACATTGAAGAAATAAGGCAAATGGTTTTCATCTTTTTAAGAATAAAATATTACTAAAACTTCTTGACATTAATCCAAAACTTGTTATTTTCTAAAAAATATTTGCTTGATTAGCTCAGAAAAGGTAGAGTTAATTTCAACAATCTAAATACAGTTATATAAACTCACATTATTGATCGCAAAGTCTGGTTATCGTTCTTGTCTTTCTGGAAGAATCTTGTTGGTTAGACGATTAAATATTGAAAGTTCAAGTTTCAGCATTCTCCCGACAAGATTCCTGCGGAATGACAGGCGGGGGTTCAGTCATCGCTGCTATTTTATTTTACCGGTACATCTTGATCGTTTAGCGATATCTTACGTTTGCTGAACTAACAAAGTAATCATTTCTAAAAAAATTAACAGCCTTTCCTTATGGAAGATATTCTTTCAAATAAAAGTCTTTGCTTACTTTCCTCCAATGAAAAATATGTAAAACCTTTTTCAATCTTTATAGTATGGTTTTGAAAACCGTTTTTATCTTTTAAATAGCATCATAAAATCAAAGGAGGAGAGATTCGATGATAAACGAGCATCAATAGCGAGTTGAATTTTCTCGAAAACCTTGTCAAAGAATTTTTACTTTCACCAGTAACTATTAACAACACAGAGGAGGAGAATTGATGAACAAAATGACAGCAGTTGTGGCGCTAATGGCTGTTTTTACCCTTGCCATTTGTTTTATTATCCTGGGTTCCATTTCAAGTGAACTGCAGGCAGCCTTGCACATTGATGCAGGCCAGTTTGGAACCCTGGTTATGGGGCTGTTCTTGACGAGCTGTATTGTCGAACTTTTTATCGGACCATTGGTGGATAAAGTGGGCTATAAGCCCGTAGCTATTCTTGGTTTTGTTGTAACCAGCCTCAGTATGTTCATTCTGGCTTTTTCAACAAGCTTTGCGTTTGCTTTATTTGCAAGTATTTTGCTCGGTGTGGGTGCGATGTCTTTGAACACGGTCGGCAATACGCTTATACCGGTCGTTCTTTTTGAAGGAAAAGACCCTGCGCGTGCAAGTAATTTCGGCAACGGCTTTTTTGGCCTCGGCTATGTTTTGACTCCTTTGCTTATTGTCTTCATTTTAAAAACATTAAACCTGGGATACAGCAGTGCACTGATCATCATCGGCATACTTTCACTCATTTTTTTGGTATTTGCTCTCAGCGCAAGTTACCCGCAGGTCTCTACCGGCTTTAAATTTTCTATGGCCTTTAAGGTGCTGACCAAACCGGCCGTGCTGATTGCTGCACTGGCCTTGTTTTGTTATGTCTCCCTGGAGATATCGATGGGAACATGGATTAAACCGCTGATGACGGAACTTTACGGAGGTAGTGCCAATATAAACTCGTCGGCAAACGCCGGTCTGGTCCTCAGTTTGTTCGGCGTCGCCATGATGCTCGGCCGGTTTCTGACGTCTGCCGTCAAGAACTTGACTGCAATGGGCGCAAAGTTGATTACGTGGACATCTCTTGTATCGTTGTTGGCTATTATAGTGATGATTTTTGCTAAAGGTCCGGCTCTCGGTATTGTTGCGGTATTACTTGTCGGGTTGGCTTTTGCACCGATTTTCCCGACAATTGTCGGTGTTACTTTTTCAAAATTTGATCTGAGTCTTTACGGCAGTATTTTCGGTATTATCTTCGCTGTCGGTTTGCTGGGCGGTACATTCGTACCCAAGTTTATCGGCAATCTGAGCGTAGGATCGACGGTTCAACAAAGTCTTCCGATTGTTGCTGTAATGGCCGCTATTCTGTTTATCATTTCATTATTCATCGGCAGAGTGGGCAAGCAAAAAACAGATTAATTGTTCGCAAAAAAAAGCAGCAATGATGAAAATCATTGCTGCTTTTTTTATTGCAGGTTTTACCTTTCTGAATTCATGAAAAGATAACCGAAAAAGAGGAGTACACAATGGGAGTTAGATTTCGGCTTGGTCTGATGATGTTTTTACAATATGCAATTTGGGGCGCGTGGTATCCGGTGCTTTCGGCGTATTTGCAAAATACGCTTGGCTTTAACGGCACTCAGGTTGGTGTTATTTACAGCTTGTTACCTTTGGCCACAATTATATCACCTTTCATTGGCGGGCAATTTGCCGACCGTTATTTTTCAACGGAAAAAGTCATTGCATTTGTACAGCTTTTGGGCGGCGTTTTTCTCATCTTTGTCTCGCGGCTGACGGACTACTCGGCCATGGTGTGGTTGATGTTTGTCTATGCTTTGCTCTACGCACCAACACTTGCTCTAACAAATTCTTTGGCCTTCCATCACCTGTCAGATACTGAAAAGGAATTTGGTTGGGTCAGAGTGGGGGGTACCATTGGCTGGATTGCTGCAGGGTTGGCATTGTCCGGGTGGAGATTTTTGGCACATTCCGTTCATTCGCTTACTTATCAGGGAGATGGTTTGTTGCTTGCCGGAATTTTGTCTCTCATTATGGGTTTGTTTGCATTTTCCTTACCTCATACTCCACCAAAAAAGGAAGCGAGTAATCCGCTTGCATTTGTAGAAGCATTCAAAATGCTAAAGGATAAAAACTTTGCCATATTTATCGGTATCGCTTTTGTGGTTTCCACGGAACTTATGTTTTATTATGTTCTCACAGGCCCGTTTCTCGTTTCCGATAAAATCGGCGTTTCAAGCGCCAGTCTGTCTTTAGTCATGACTATTGCGCAGGTGGCGGAATTTTTTGTCATGGCTTTGCTTTTGCCTTATTTTTTGCCCAAATTTGGCATGAGGGCCACATTGGCTTTAGGTGTTCTCGCGTGGCCAATTCGTTACATTATTTTTGCTATCGGTTCACCTGCCTGGCTCGTTATCGCTTCACTTGCTTTGCACGGATTTTGTTATGTTTTCTTTTTTACTGCATCACAGATTTATGTCGATACCGTGGCTCCGAAGGATATTCGTGCTTCTGCCCAGAGTTTAATTGCGTTTGTTACATTGGGGGTTGGCCTTTATGTCGGCAGCATTTTGGCAGGCTGGATTCAGAATGTTTTTTCCGAGATGGGGCCAAACGGGAATATCATCAGTACGAATTGGACAGGTGTGTTTCTGGTGCCCATTGCCTTGACCGTATTTTGTGCTGTTGCTTTTTTACTTTTCTTTAAAGAGCAACTGAGCTTTGATACCGAAAAAGCGGAAGCATAAAATTTTCAGACCACAAGTAACGCGAATGCTTCAAAGGCCGATCCGATTCCGATCGGCCTTTTGTGTTTTTCACATCTGTTATCATTTTTTTACAGCTCGACT
>JAACEJ010000747.1 GCA_011682565.1 Actinomycetota bacterium
CCTGAAGACAAGCGTACCAAGAGCTGGTATCACTCAAAGGCATTCAGAGAAAAGATGTTGGAGTTTGGCATCTTGACCAATAATAATGGGACCGGAAAAATATGATCAAAAAGGTCTCGCGCTGAATCAGGTCATCAAATACAAAGGAAAATACTACGGCTATTATCACGCAACCGCGTATGATCCCTGGCGGGACTGGACGACGAATGTCGCCGTTTCCAATGATTTGATTCATTGGAAAAAGTATCCACACAATCCCATTGTCAGCGGCAACAAATCGAGCGGCATCGTTGTTTTTGACGGCAAGCAGTTTCGGCTTTACACTATGCACCCGGATGTGAGGGTGTATTTCCCGGCTAAAAATTAAGTTCTATGGGAAACGCTGAAATTGGAAATCCGGCGCTCATTCACCTCCATATCCATTTGACAATTAAAAGATTGATTTACGATGAATACCGTGTAGATACCAGGAATCATTAAATCGGCAATACTCGGCACTTAATCTGATCAAAACAAGGATTTGCAGAGGCGGCGAATTTTGTCAATTTAATCGTGTGTCCAAAAAAGATTTTTACGGAAAGTTATGAAATGCAGGACGTTCCAATATAGGAGATCAAATACAAATGAATCACAAAAGCCTATGGACTGTTGCCGTACTGTTTTTTCTTAGCATTGGTGGTTTAGCCGCCGAGGAAATCGGCATAAGCTGGGAATTTAACCAAGACGGTAATGCAGAAGGCTGGAAATTGCAACATTCATTGACCGATCTGCAGGTGGCTGACGGTATGTTGCGCGCCACGGTCACCGGCGATTTCGCCCAACTTGTCGGACCCAATTTTGACCTGGATGTCAGTAATTATGGCTTTATTCAAATCCGCATGAAAGCCTTCGGTGCGGAATCTGCGGTACTGCAATGGATAAGTGAAAGCGGTCTGTGGGGAGCGATCAAGTTTGAGGTACTGGGAGACAGCTCTTTTCATGTATATGAGATTCCGGCATATCAGAAACTTGGCTGGAAAGGCAGGATTACCGGAATTGGTCGCATCACCATGAATGCCAATGCAGGTTCGCAAATCGAAATTGATTACATCCGCATCACAAAAGTGGGCACACGGCCGGAATGACTTCCTTTGCATCCGTCAGAACAATTTTGAAACCCGGACAACAAATTCCATTTATGGCGGTACTGAAAAATTCCGGGGATAAAGACGGCACAATGAGAGCGAGTCTTGCCCTGCCGCCGGAATTTGAAATTATAAACGGCGACACGGAATTTGATCTGGGACTCCTTCCCCGCGGTGAAAGTGACACCCTGCGCTGGATACTTGTCTGCAATAAGATTGGCGATTATCAACTTAAATTGCAAATGACATCTGCGGATTCAGACACTGCATTGTTCGATTTGTCGGTTCCCATTGTCGATCGTTTCTGGCATCAGGACGATTTTTTCCTCAGCGCCTGGTCTCCGCCCAGCGCCTGGACGCGTTCGTTGGTCGAATCTTCTTTTGACTATTATCATAAAGCAAATTTTGACCTGACGCTGTGGGTTCGGCCAACGCAAGAGGCTGTGGACCTTGTGGCCAGGTACGGGATGAAATGCCTGGTTAACGTCGGGCCTCTTTTGCACGAGAACGAATACCTCCGCGCCCCGCACAACACAATTCCACCTCCAATAACAGCAGCGCGGCTCTCTCTTTTGGACGATGTGATTGCAAAATTTAAAAACGACTCGACTGTAGTCGGCTATTTTATCACCGATGAACCCAAAATTCCGGCCTATCCAAATCTCGGCAAGGTCGTTGCCTATTTGCGCAAAAGAGACCCGGAGAGGCTGTGCTACATCAATCTTTATCCCAGCGGCGACGATTACGACAACTATGTGCAGCAGTTTCTTGAAATCGTCAAACCGGAGATTCTCAGCTATGATCGCTATATCTTTTTCAAAGATCATGACGGCGGATCGTATTTCTCCAATCTTTCCACAATCCGCAAGTGGGCGTTGAGATATGACATTCCGTTCTGCAACATTGTCCAGGCGATCGGCACGGATTTCAGCAACCTCAACTGGCGAACGCCGAGCGAGGCCGAACATCGCTGGCTGACGTATTCTTCTCTTGCTTACGGCGCCAAAGGTCTGGTCTGGTTTCATTGGGATGCGGACTGGGGCGTCACCGGCTCGCCGGATCGCGATCAAATTTATGCCTCTCTGAAAAAATTGAATGCAGAAATAAAACAAATCGGCCCGATTATGGTTAAGCTGAAAACTGTGGGAGTCTATCATTCGTCGCACGTTCCCTATGGCGGCGTCCCTTTGCCGGCCAATGCGCCGGTGAAATCGGTTTCCGCCAATGCCAATCTCGTCGTCGGCCTGTTCAAAGACGACGCGGATCAGGATTATGTCATGCTCATGAATAAAAATTATCATGATTCCGTTACGGCGACTGTTACGCTAAATCGATCCGTGCAAAACCTGAAATACTTTAACGCGGATTCGGGCAGTTGGCAGAATGTTGATTTTGAAAACACAAATGAAGGAGCGGTGTTTGAGAGCACCTTGCGCGCCGGCGGCGGCAAGCTGTACGCCATCGGTAAAGAAACGGCGGTGGAAAAACACGATACAATAATTTTGCCGCAGGAATTTTACCTGGAACAAAATTATCCCAATCCGTTCAATCCACGAACAACGATCGAGTATGAAATTTCCCAAAATACAGCGGTTAAACTATCAGTCCATGATGTGTTGGGGAGAGAGGTTGCTGTTTTGCTCAATAAAAGACAGGATGCCGGAGTATACAAAATATTTTGGGATGCGGCGCATTTCCCGAGCGGCATTTATATTTATACTCTCTACGCAGGAGATCAAGTCAAAAGGCGTAAAATGTTGTTGCTGAGATGAGGGGGCTTTTGAGTAATCTAAACTATCCATTATTCCCAGCACAGTGAACTGCATTTGGAAATCAAGAGAAAACGAACCGCGAATCACACTCATATTAAAAGTTATTCAAATGGCAGAATTGATTTTTAAGGAAAAAGTTTATATTATTGTGTGTGCTGCGATGAAAGTTTATAATGTGCCAGACAAGGGTTTTTGAAAGTCGTATATCAGGAAGCTTTGGATACTGCGTTTCGTTTGTTAATATGTTAAATTGTTTTGGTGCCCCATATCTTTAGCAGAAAAGATATGCCAATTAATTTTTATATCAATTCGTGTCATTAGTGAAATTCGTGGTTAAAAAGATGTTTAAAAATTTCTTACCAAAAAAACCAAGAAATAACTTTTAATACTCTAATAGAAAATGCTAGGAGCTTATGTTCAGGAATTTTTTTTATAC
>JAACEJ010000156.1 GCA_011682565.1 Actinomycetota bacterium
CGGCAGTCCATCTCCATCAACCGGCAGGATGTTTCCACCTCCATCAACACGCAGATGGACGCGCTCATTCCACCGAGTAAGATTTCCGGGCTTACGCAGGGAATGTTTGTCGGTTCTGTATCCGACAACTTCAACGAGCGTATCGAGCAGAAGATTTTTCATTGCGAGATTGTGGTGGATGCCGAAAAGGTGAAACGGGAAGAAAGTGCCTACAAGAAAATTCCCGTCATTACAAACTTCACGGACGAGGACGGCAACGACCGCATGAAGGAAACGGTGCAGGCGAACTACCGGCGCATCAAGGAAGAGGTGAAGCAGATTGTGCAGGAGGAACTGGAGCGTATCAAAAACGATCCGGTGCTGTGTAAACTGCTACCAGATAATGAGACTGTCTAACAAGTCCCCAAAATTGAAAATTATCCCTATCGAAGTTTGAAGTGACCCCCAAAAGTTGGATACAATTTTTTTGGGGGGCACTTCAGTTCTGACGGGTAAAATCGTAAAATTCGGACTTGTTAGACAAATACTTACGCGGTTTCAACCTCAGGTACTGAATCTATCGAATTGACAAATTTAACCAATTGCGGATCTGAATCTTTTTGTATGAGGTTTCGGAGACTCTTTTTCAATTCATAAGCATCATCCCCTGCTGTATTTATTAAATCCATATAAAAATCTTTGTTTTGCAGAATCAATGAACGGCATGCCCCATCGGAAATTACAGGTTTCACTATTTTATCAATAACGTCTCCAGCTTGACTTTTCAAATTACCATGCGATCTAAGCCATGTTTCGAAAAATTGAAACTTTATTGCATTGATAGTCTTTTTACCGATGCAGAAATCATTTCTTATATCGGTAACTGTCGATTTAATTTTTCGTTTATCCAATCTTTCAACTATATTCTTGAAACAATTAGGGAAAGGATTCAAACTTTGAGTTCCAGAAGCAATATCCATCAGAATCTTTTTGCCAAATTCAGTCAAGTTATCTGGCAAGGATTTGATTTTAGCCAGTAAATGTTTTATTGCGACAAACCAATAATATGATGTATGTGCTGTTCTTTGGGCGTATAATGTATCAACACTTATTTCAGACAACGCTTCGAACGCTATTTTATTGATATGATCGGTCAGGACATTGCTTATTTTAGTGGTCAAATCGTAAAAAGATGCGTCAGGAATTACATCTTTAATATTGTTCTTAGTGATATACTTATCCAAATCGGTATTCCACTCTGCTAAATGCTCGATAAATACCTCATCCGTTACACCTATTCTGTTCTTAATATCTTCAAATTGGGGCAATATGTCTGAGAGCAATAATTTATAGCCAAGTTTATGATTTACCATGTATTGTAGTGTTTCATTTAATAGCGGTATATTCCATCCCACACTATTTACTAATAAGTCTCCATGATCCACATAATAGTCCATGAGTTCTGCAACATATTTTATATCTCCACCCTCTATTAAGGAAACGGAATGACCATGTGCCAATTGCATGGCGACTAAATCGTAATATCCAGACTCTTTAATGTTTCGGCCATCAGTTTCTAATTCAGAATGCAACTGATTTATGTAGGTTGAATCTAACGTTACAGGTAAAGGTCTTTCTTCGTCAGATGCCAATAAACGATAGGTTGTAAATATAGCCCCTATATTATCTTTATTTACATTCTGTTCATCAATGCAATTCGTGATCGCTTGCAAAAGCGTTGGAAACGTATAGGTAGAATTATCTTTTAACGTTTTTACAATATCTGCATGGTCGAAATTATCGGGTAGTAAGTTTGCCAAATAATTATCGAGCGCCTCCGAATTTGTTGCTACTTGATAATATTTATATGCTTTAGTTGTCGCGTTATCCCGATAGGCAGCATCTGTTGCATTTGCAGCTTGAATATAATCGATAAATGTATTTGGCTTGACTGTTTTTGCTTCAATCAATGACGTAAAATCGCACGCCAACTTATTTTGCGCAATAAACCTGTCTATTGCATCTAACGTTTTGAAATAGTCGCCGCCATTGAAGTCATTGAACCGAACTATCTTCTTATATAATTGAGCAATCACATGGTTTTGGCTTTCCGTGTCTAAATGCAACAGCAGTTCTTGGTATTCGACAGGGAACACCTGCTTCTCTATGGATTCTTTTAATTTCAATTGTGCTATTCTTTGCCATACACGCAGAATAACATCGCTCTTTCGAGTTAATTTATGCAAACAATGTATAATCTTATCGATAAGCGCATTGTCCATACATTGTATAACTTCTTCTAATACAGTGTCAAATTGTTTATTAGTCTCTGCATATTGATTTATGTCGTGGTCTTCTTCTCCGTTGATGCAGCCTTCAATATATTTTTTCAATGGAATTTGTCGAGCATCTTCAACATCGACACCATATACCAAAGCTGCAATTTCGCGTTGTGTTTGCAGATCATTGTTAATTATTGTTTGAATGCCATTCAGATAGTCGCCGGACAATATTTGTTCTACTGGATTTGCCAGAATATCCGTCTTCTTCAAACAGAACAATGCTATGTTTATCATCAAAATTTCGTTACACCACTCTTGTTTAAGAGCGACCATCTCATTGATATATGATATAATTTCCCTAACATTGGCATTAGGATTTACCAATCTGAATATCCGATTTATAGTTTCTTTCGCTTCATTTTCTGTTTCTCCAAATGCTTCAACAAACAGTTTGTTGAATATACTTCGATAGTCGGTAATAACAGGAGGAGCAACACGATAAACAATAGGGAAAGTTTTATTGATAAAATACTTGGTCAGTTGTTTCGTTTGTTCGTCGGTCTCATCTCCGAATGCACAAGCTAAATGTGTTTCATCGAAAGGAATAACAGCCCAAACATTTTCAAAACCGCTATCGGCGAAGAACGTATGGATAGAAGACCATAATTCTTTTACTTTTTCAGCGGGGAGACGATCCATGTTGTCAAAAACAAGGACTAATTAACGTTGTCCTTTTTCCTTGATAAAATCAGAAATGTCTTGCATCCATGTTTTGAACTCGTAAACCGTTGGTTCGTCTTCGCTCAAAGTCTCATAGCAAACGTCCTTTTCGACTTTATCTTGATAAATAGCTAACATATAACTCCATCCATATTTATGATCTTTGCTATATGCCCATTTCCAAACGCACAATGCAATAAGAACTGGCAGTGCAGCTATGATAATAGACAATAAAGAAAACCACCATGTTGTGGGTGTAGGTTTTACTGCATACGCAATAAATGTAAATATCGGAGTTAAAACTGCAACCAAAAATGCCGCAACCATACCATTACTGATAAGGGGATATTTTTCGGTTACGGTCTCCGTTTTACGGGCTAATAAATATTTCAGCTTTTCAGACCATGATACGGTTTTCGTACCTCCACCTTTGACTTTTATTGTTGCATTTCCAGATAGGATACCATCATCAATAAGTTTGCTTGTAAGCAATTCCAATATAGAGCGGCGTTGCAAGTCCTCTTGATGTCCCCATGCGTCATACTCAAAAAAGTAATAGTCGTCTGATAATTCACGTTCCAACATTTTAACCACGTTGGATTTTCCAGATCCCCAAATACCTTCGATGCCGATAATTCGAGGTAAAGTACATTCCTCATCCAATGAATCATTCTGACAAAAATGGCGAGCAATAGTTTTTGCCAACCTTTCTTGCGAACCTCCATCGAATTTGTCAATACCACACGGTTTATTTTGGATAAACCGCGGATATTGCTGTTTGGATTGTAGTTTTGTTTCCATATACGTAATTTATTGATTATACGAACTCCAAATAATTCTCCCGATTTACCACATGAAACTCGGCATAGGGATAGGCTTCTTGGAAGGCTTTCGGTGCGGCCGGCATTTTATTTCCCCACTTGAACTCCAAGGCGGTAAGACTGTCGGCACTCTCCTCAATCAGGTCGATTTCCTGTTTGTCGTAGGTGCGCCAGAAATAGAACTCCCTGTGCAGTCCCTCATTGAAGTTCGCTTTGCGCCGCTCTCCGATGATGTAGTTCTCCCACAGCGCACCGACATCCTGCCGAATGGCCAGCGGTGAGAAAGCCCCGATAATGGCATTGCGAATGCCGTTGTCGTAGAAGTACCACTTGCCAGCTTTTGTAACCTCCTTGCGTAGGTTACGCGAATAAGCCCCCAGACGATAGATAACGAAGACCTTTTCCAATAGGTCGAGGTATTTTTCAACGGTCGTCTTGCTCATGCCGAGTTGTTTACCTAACTCTTCGTAAGAAACTTCGCTGCCCAACTGAAAAGCTATCAATCGCAGTAGATCGCGCATCTTGCTCGAATTTTTTAAGCCGTCAATTGCTAAGATATCTTTAAGCAGGTATGCACCGACAATATCACGTAGGTAGTCTGTTTTACGTTCATAGTTCTCCATCATTACTACTTCGGGATAGGAACCGTAAATCAAGCGCGCTTCGAGGTTCTGGCGGGTTTCAAGTGCCGTTTCCGTCTGTGCGATTTCCCGTTGCGAGAATGGTGTAAGGAGAAATTGCGTACTGCGGCCGACCAACGGTTCACCAGTCTTATTCAGCAAATCGAATGACGAAGAACCACTTGCCAAGACACTTATTCCCGGTATTTCATCAACTATCAACTTCAGAATACTACCGATTTGTGGTATGTTCTGTGCCTCATCAATAGCCAGCAAATCAATACCATCCAATAAATGCCGATAATTGGCTATTGAGCGATTCTCCAATAGTGCTAATGTGTCGTAGTCTTCGCCGTTGAGCATCATCGTCCTACCTGAATAGTTGTCCACAATTTTACGCATCATTACCGTTTTACCAACACGGCGAGCACCAAAAATCAGTACTGCTTTATTGGGCGCGATTCGTGCTGTAATCTTCTCTTGAAGTATTCTATTTACTGTTTCCATACCTTATAAAATATAATGCAAAGATAATCATATTTTTTTAATTGGCGAATTTTACAAAAAAAACGGGCTATTAAATGGCGATTTTTACAACCACAATCTTATGGAAGTTGTTTCATTGTTTTTAGTAATGATATATGTTCATACTATGATGACTCAATAATTTACCAGACATACGTTTCTGAAATTTGTCCTTATAGGAATGAAAAACTCACATATATTGTGCTAATTAATATATAATTAAATGAAAATAAAAAGACAGGATACGAGTATTCCTGTCTTCTCATATGTAATGGATATTTTTTTATTTTCTCATCCGCTCCAACTCCTCATCACGCAACATTCTCTCGTTCAGTTTTTCCTGCATCCTGTCAATGAAATAGGTGCGGCTTTCGTTCTTCCGGCGTTTGATATCAGTGTAGAAGCGGTAGCAGTCTTTAGAATCAACCCCGAATATCTTATAGAGAAGTGGGGCGAGCTGTTTGAGCGGCATATTGCCGTTGTTGATGCAGCCCATCACGTCTATGCCGTAGATAAGTTCCACGAGGTCGATGGCATTGCCCGTCCATTGAAGAAGGCTGGCGGTGGTTTCTGTTGCGTTGTTGGCGGATATTAGTGGTGGCACTTGGGGCGTGGCAAGGAATTTCTGCATCTTTCTTACGAAAGACAGAGCCTTGCTGACGTAGGCGGCAATCTCTCTTTTTTCTTCTGACAGATTACGTACGGGATGGTGCTGCAACTCGATTTCGATGTAGGCAAGCGCGATGACGGTAAGGTTCATGTCCATGCCGCCGTTGCACAGTTCGATCACTTGGGTGGCGAAAGCCGTGTATGCCGTTTCCATATTGCAGTCGCCGGCTTCGTTTATCAGGCGGAAAAAGTCGGTTTCCGCCAGCAAGAAATAATTCATGGTTCTGTCAATTTTGAAAATTACACTTTGTTTTCTGCGTGCGCACATGAATATAATTGGCAAAAAACGCGGCAGAAAATAAAAAATCCAACACTCAATTTTACAAAGTGCTGGATTTCAGAGGTATAAAATTCAGTATTTTTTCACAAGGACAAATTATCTCCGACTTAAATTGTTTGTAATCGGAACATTTATTCTATTCCTGAAAATAGAAATGTATGCTTGCCGCACATTTTGGCTATCTTGCTTTTTTATCAAGGATATAGATAATGCGACATACACCGTTGGGATAGCTTTTCAAAGAGGAAAGCGTCCAGTGTTGCTCTGGCAGAGCCGACTTAAAAAAATGTCGTCCGCTTCCGGATATGAAAGGAACGGTGTATAGTATGATTTCATCCACAGCGTGCATCCGCAGCAGTCCGTTTATATAGTCTGCCGTGTCCGGTGTGGCTTCCGCGAGGTAACGGATGTTTGTGCAGTCTTTTCTCCATTCGTGCAGCATTGAAATGGAATAGTCCGGTGTCACACGGTAAAAGGCTTTCTTCCTGATTTCATCAAGACCGCAACGGTCAAGGCACAAATCCTGATGTGCTTTATCATATAACTCTGAAGAAAGACATCCGTCCATCGTCAGTACGGCGAGAATCTGAACTTTACCCATAATCGTTTCCTTTCGTTAGGCAAGGGTAAAAAAGTAGCGTGCAATTCACACTACCTTCAAGCGATGGCTCTGGTAAAGCCTTTACGGAGAGTACGTGAATGCACGCTATGCGTAAGCATAGCATAAGCATCACGCAATCGTCTCCGTAGTTCCAATTTACCAGATTTTCGCTTGAAACGCCTTGCGGTCTTATCCTATATGTTGGCGGCGAAAAGCTCCTGCCAATCGCCGTTTTTCTCAAATGTTATGCAAAGATAGCCAAATTCAGTGAATTACGGGCTATGATTGCTTGAATTTATATTTAAGTCCATACTCTTCAAGTTTGCTGTATAGTGTTGTCCTGCCTATGCCGAGCAGTTCTGCGGCGACACTCCGGTTGCCGTTTGCCTGTTTCAACGCACGCAATATCCGCTCCTTATCCTCCGCGTCATTGCGCAAGGCGAAGCTGACAGTAGAGGTCGGTTTCGTCACGGCAAGTTCCAGATGCTCTTTCATGACAACACCTTCCTGCGCCTGCAATACAGCACCCATAACTTTCTGCCGAAGTTCCCGCACGTTGCCCGGCCATGCGTGTGTCAGCAACGCTTTACGTGCTTCGGAACTGAACCCGCTCACGCTACACTCCAGCTCTCTGTTTGCCATATCACGGAAGAACTCTGCCAGCGGCATAATGTCTTCTTGACAGTCACGCAACGGAGGAACGGTTATCCCGAAGTCGTGCAGGCGGTACAGAAGATCCTGCCGAAAACGCTTTTCATTCACCGATACCTCCAAATCTTCATTGGTAGCAGCGATGATGCGGACATTGAAATTCCGGTCTGCCTTGTCTCCGACCGGGCGATACCGCCTCTCCTGTATGGCACGGAGCAACATCCGCTGCATTTCCATCGGCAGGTTGGCCACTTCATCAAGAAA
>JAACEJ010000157.1 GCA_011682565.1 Actinomycetota bacterium
AATGATGCGCCGAGCAGCATTACAAGACTCGTTGAGATGGGCATCGAACCATTTCTTGTTGCTTCGTCCATCGAAGGCGTGCTCGCCCAGCGCCTCGTGCGAAAACTCTGTTCCTTTTGCCGCAAGCCTTACCACCCGGATGAAAAAATCTATACCTGGTTCGGTATCGATCCGAATGAAAATATCGAGTTTTTCAAACCAACCGGATGCCGTGAATGCAAACGCACCGGTTATAAAGGCAGGATGGGGTTGTATGAACTTTTGGTGCCCAATGAAAAATTTAAAAGCAAAATTGTTTCCGGCAGTTCCGATGCCGTTCTGAAGGCCGAAGCCCAAAAAGCCGGAATGCATCTATTGATGGAAGATGGCCTGGAAAAAGTTAAACAGGGGCTGACAAGTGTAGAAGAAGTGATGCGCGTTGCAAAAGGAGATTTGAAATAATGCCGGAGTATCTCTACACAGCAAGATTGGCCAATGGAAAAATATTTCAGGACGCAATCAGTGCACAAAATCGTCAGGATGCGCTGCAATATTTGCTTGGCAAAAACTATACAATCGTTGATTTCCGAGAACAAAACGACAATGTGCTTACCCAGGATATTTTTGCCAAGTGGACGAAAATTAATGACAAGACAATGCTCAGCTTTGTTAAAAGATTTACTTTTTTAATTCACAGCGGCATACCAGTGTACAAATGTGTATCCATTCTTTCGGAGCAAGTGAAGGATAATAAACTCAAAACAAGTTTAAATGCAATCCTTGAGCAATTGAATAATGGTGAAAGTCTGTCTGAAGCCCTGCAAAAACATCCGAAAACTTTTTCAACCATGTTTATCAACATGGTCAAAGTGGGCGAGCAAAGCGGCAAGATTGAACAAGCACTCTCCGGTATGAGAAATTTTATGGAGAAAGAAATTGAATTTAAAGCCAAGCTTAAATCGGCCATGACATATCCGACTTTTATGTTCTTTACAAGTATTGCAGTTATGATTGTCATGTTTTCATTTGTATTTCCGCGGTTTATAGACATCTTTGATCAGATAGGTATGGAAACACCGGCGGCAACACAGATCATGATCAACGTAAGCGATTTTTTTAGTGAAAATTTCAGTAAAATTGTTTTGGCGGCGGCATTTGCCTTTTTTGGAATAAAAGCAGCTCTGTCCCGCCCGGAGGTCCGCCTCCAATACGACCGATTCAAGTCGAAAATGCCGATTATGGGACCACTAATCGAAAAACTCATGCTGGTACGTGTTACACGCACCCTCGCAATTTTATTAAAAACAGGCGTTCCCCTTATTGAAGCTTTGACCATTACCCGGGATATTGCAGACAACAAATCGGTTTCTGCACAAATGGATTACGTTATCCAGGGAATAAAAGAAGGAGAAAAACTGAGTGACGCTCTGAGAAGAACGGACATGTTTCCCCCTTTTATTGCCGATACAATTACTATAGGAGAAAAAGGAGGTATTCTACCCTCGGTATTAGGAGACCTTGCAAATCAGTTTGATGTTGAAGTTAGTGAAAAAGCGGAAAGAATTTCCGCAATGGTTGAACCGATCATGATTATTTTCCTTGGACTGATGATGGTTTTCATTGCCATGGCGGTTATTGTACCCATGTTTAATATGGCGGGAAGTATAAATCATGGTTCCATGTAAAACGTTCTGCCGAAAAATACAAAGACAAGGCGGTTTCAGTTTTATTGAATTGCTTTTTGCACTGACTGTGCTGGGTATTACAATTGTTCCCATTCTTAAAGTTTTTATGCTGACAACAAAACTGACAAACTATTCGACCAACGAGTTACGAGCCAGCCAGTTAGCACAGGACTTGATGGAAGAAATTGTCTCCTTGCCATTTACAGATCCGCAATCGCCCGGTAGTTTTGGTTGTGAAGAAATTCCGGTACAGCCATCCAACGGTCGACTTTTGTTTGACGATGTTGATGATTATACAATTTATACCCAGGAAGGCAAAAATTCCTGGAACGCGCAAAAACCGCCGCGGGACATTAACGGAAAACAGATTAAAAACGCAGATCAATTTTCACGGCAGGCAACTGTGTACGAATATATCAATTTTTTAAAAGGAAAAACAACTACGGAACATTCTGTTTCTCATTCAACCCTCAAACTGATAAAAGTAACCGTTGCATGGGATATTCCCGGAAGTAAACCGGGTTCACTGCATTTATACCGTGTCGTTGCAAAATGAAAGGTTGACCATCATGTTTCGCAAAAAAATAAAATCAGAAAAAGGCCTCACCTTAATCGAGGTGATTATGGCAATGAGTCTTCTCAGCGTTGTGTTCAGCCTGGTATTTTCATCGCTATTTCAAATATCGCGCTTGTTCAATTTTAACTCGGATGAAATAATCGTACATCAGGAATTGGTAAACAAGACCGAGTTGTTTCTGAGTGATATTCGAAACAGTGATGACGCATCCTGCGTGTCCGATGGCCTGAAGCTTGTTCTTTCAAGCAATGCCAAAAAAAAATTAATTTCCTACAAACTCATCAAAGAGAACAAGGAAAATTTCAAGTTAGTAAAGTATGTGGATGGCGGCAGTCAAACTGTACTGCGAAACCTGCTGCCCCCGCCGGAAAGTCAATTCAACATCGTTAACAGAACAACGGGCAAACCTCTCATCCAAATAAAACTGACCATTAAAGACAAGGGTGTAACATTCTCAAAAACGGCCTGGGTCTTTTCGAGAGGTTATGCATCATGAAAAAAGGTTGCCGGTTCTTTTTGCAGGACGACGAACGCGGCATTGCGCTTGTACTTGTTTTGATTGTTGTGTTTTTTCTTTCCGCTGCCGCCATGGCAGCATTGTCGCTGACAAATACATTCACAAAATCAAACTGGTCGATAGTGGAAGATGCACAATGTCGTTATCTCGCCGAGTCTGCTCTTGAAATTGCGCGCTGGGATATTAACAACGGCAAAAACCTGGAATCAAAGGATTTACTGTTTATCGTCAATTCGGACACAATAGGAAGCTATCGCTATCAGCTTCACAAAGGGATACAGGACACAATCGTTGCGGTGGCGTTTATTCCAAATTCAAAACATTATAAAATTAAAAAGGAACTTCGCTCTATATTAACCAACTAGAAAAATACGGAAGTCTTTTGAAAAATAAACTCGACAATTTGATGATTCTTTTAACTGCCCAGTGGCTTAAACTGGAAACGGGCAAGAAAAGACTCGTCCAGATACTGGGCCTGATCATTTTGCTCATCATTCTCAAAAATGCCTTTATCCCCGGTATAAAACATTGTCGTGAACTTGCTGCTTCGATAAATGAAAGCGAAGACAAGCTGCATATCGCACAAGCTGAATTATCAAGTTTTGCGCAAGTCCGGGAAACCGAACAGCGTTATGCCGGGAAACTTGACTCTTTATCCTTTGCCTTTTCCGATAAACTTGATCTTTCACTTCTTCTGCCCCTTGCTGCTCATAAAGTAAATGTACTCAAATTTGAGCCCAGGAAAACCCAGCGATCCGAAGGTTTTACCAAAACACTCATTGATCTCAAAGTGTCGGGTAACTATAAAGAAATTGTCGACTATATGAAGTTTATTGAAAATGCGAAAATTATTTCGACTCTTGATTCATTTACCATTGCTCCTTACCCGGCGAACCCGAAACAAACTCTTGCTAAAATTGCATTGAGTGTGTTTTCCGGCCCCAATGCCGATACAACGTTTATTTTTCCTTCTTTTGGCGATAAGGAGAATTCAGAAAAAATTTCAGCAACCCTAAAGTCGGCAGGTTTTATCTCCTTTTCCGGGTCTGAGGATGAAAAAAAAGTAATACCCAAAAAATTCAGACACGCAAGAACAAAATTCACGGTTACCGGCATTTGGCTGGGCAAAGTAGCAAGATTGGCAATTAATGGTCAGGTCATTAAGGAAAAGGATATGATTCAGGGATGGAGATTAAACAAAATTGACAGAGAACATCGAACAGCTACTCTGGTGAAAAACAACATGCGTCGGGTTTTATCTTTTTAAACACAATGAATGATGGATAACAGAATGATGAATAAAAAAGTGAGACATCAGTATTTATCCGCTGCCATCGTGGTAGCAGGACTTTTTCTTTTTTCTTTCCAGAGTTTTGGGGGATATAAAATTTGCCAGGCTTCTCCCAAAAGTAATTCCCCTACCGGCACTTCATTATTTAAACAAACAATAACCTATTTTAAGAATGCTGAATATGAAAAAGCAAAACAAGGCTTTGTAAAACTTTTACAACAAAATCCCGATGAAAAGCTTTATGAAAAAGCAATTTCCGAATGTGACAAATATTTATCGTTCTCTAAAAATCATGATATCCAAACCATTCTTGGTGCGCAGAAAAAAACAATTGCTCAGGACAAAGTTTCCCTGCATTTTAAAAATATCAGTCTGAACCAGCTTTTCGGCCTGTTGGCAGATGAAATGGGCGTGGGTTTATCCATGCCAAAAGATTTACAAAAAAATATCTCCATAGACATGAATGACGTATCAATCGACGAAGTTTTAAACTCCATTGCCAGAAACAATGATCTTAAATTTGAGAAAACCGGCAAAACCTTGTATATTGATCGACGAGAATCCTCTTCCACGGCGCAAGTATTTGATACCTATGTCATCCCCCTGAAAAGCGTAACTCCCGAAGAGGCGAAAAAAGCCATATCGCTTTTTCTTTCTGATCAGGGACGAATTGCCATAAACAAAGCCTCGAACCGAATTCTCGTCCAGGACTACCCGGATGTAATCAGCAATTTGGTAAAAATATTTCCCAAATTCGATCCAGAGCCCAGGCAGGTGATCGTCGAGGCTGCGCTTTTGCAAGTCTACAAATCAGACAAAACAGCGATTGGATTTAACTGGTTTGGTAGTGATTCAACCCAAAGGGGAAGCAAATTGCTGCGCGTCAATGCGCAAACTTTTGGTTTTACCGTGCCGCCCAGTCCCGCTGCCAATGCCTTGTACACAACCCTATCCTACACCAACATCGGCGCAATCGTAGAGGCTGCGAAAAAAAAGACAAACGTAGAAGTTCTTTCTGCACCGCAAATTTTGGCTATGGAAGGACACGAAGCAAAAATTATTGTCGGCAAAAAACTGGGGTATCGTACAGTGACGACAACCAGCAGTCAGACCACAATGGAAAATATAGACTTTTTGGAAGTGGGCACGCAATTAACTGTAAAAGCGCAAATTCTTGATAATAACTCGATCCTCATGGACATTCATCCCGAAGTAAGTGATGGAGAGATCAGTTCACAAGGCTTGCCAACTGTGAACACCAGCGAAGCAACGACACGCGTTATTATTGAAAGCGGTCAGACTTTAATCATTGGTGGGCTCATTAATAAAAAAGTCAACAAGGTTGTTATAAAAATACCATTTTTAGGAGATATTCCTCTGTTGGGCAAAATTTTTCGTCGAACGGAAAATGAAACCTCCCGTTCCGAATTAATTGTTCTCATCTCGCCACATTTGGTAGGAAAACAAACCGATGCCGAAGCAAAATCACGGTTTGATGAGATAGAAAAGTTTAAAGCGAAAGAAAAATGATGTTGCAGCAGCAAAACGTCAAGAGGCAAATTCCCTTTGCTTTCAACTTGGATGACCTGGCGCAACAGCTTGAAATCCTTTTGAAGCAATCTGACGATACACAATGGCTCAACGCTTTTTTCAGAATGCCCAGAGTCCGGGATTTATATCAAACGCTGGACAATTTTGTCCGTCACAATGATGGTATTCTTCTCGTCAACGGGCCAAAAGACATTGGAAAGACATCTTTGCTAAAAGTTTGTGCACAATCATGGCGGAATAATCCTCAGTTATTATGCTCTTTAAAACTTTCACAAACAATTACCAATAAAATAAAAACGTCATCGAGCCTTGACGATATATTAAACACCCTGAGAACATGGAACTGGGGCGCATGGAAAATTGAGCCGAAACGATTGATTCTGCTTTTTGATGATATGGATTTTTTTTCAAAAGATGATTTTGAACGCCTCGAAACATTGCTTCATTCGTCCATCCCTAACGTTGACAGAATTATCGCTGTTGCTTTTGGCTGTTTCGAGACAAATAAGGGGGCTTTTCAAAAGCTACTTAATACACATCCTCTCAAAACCATAACTTTTCATGCATACACTTTAATGGATGTTGAAATTCTTTTATTCAATTATCTGAGAAGATTTGGCGTTCCTTCGGCTACTTTTGTTTTTAGTCACGATGTTTTAGAGTGGCTTTGTGCTGAATCACAAGGTTTGCCCGGAAAAGTTTTCAAGCTCGCTCATTCACTTTTGCAATTGGGAGCCCGTAAAGGTTTTGAATTCATTGATTTGTCAATAGTGGATCATTTTAAAACCAGTCGGCGACTCTTAAAAACTGAAAAACCAACTTTTGAAAACAAAATCATTCAAGAAATCACCAACGCTAAAAATGGCAAAAACAATAATGGTACTCGTGCTGTTTTAGTAAAAGAAGCTTTAAGCAAAAATTCCGGGTTGGCCCTGGATATTAATGAAAAACCAGAAACCGACCAGGACGCCCTATCCCAGGAAAAAATAGATCGCCTGATGGCCGGCTTTTTGACTGATATAAGTTTAAACGATCCGCCAAAAAACGCAAAAGGAAAAGAACCTCAACACAAAGCAAAAACAGCGGATGATGCAGAAGAACTCTCTCAGGAATTACTGGACAGATTGATTAACGACTATGAAACACGAAATTCAGACAAAAAGCAAAAACAGATAAAGCGGGCACACAAAAGATCCTCGGTCAAGACTAAAAGCGGCGAATGGAATCCTTTGCCGGTTTTGGAAAAAAAAACCCTTTTTTCCAAAAAAACTAAAAATATAATCTACATGGATATTGGCACACATGCGATAAAATTCTTATTGGCAAATCCATCCGGAGAGATAAAACACACAAAAATTCTTCCAATCAGCAAAGAAACCGGCAAGGACATTGCCAGCGGAAGATTTACAAAAGATGATGAAGAGCAGATTGTCGCTTCCCTGGAAAATTTTTTCCGTAACTCTGAGGCAGAAGAAAGTAATTTGGCCATAAGCCTTTCAGGAAAATACCATCTGTCTATAAATCTTTCTTTTCCGAATATGCCTTTGAAAGAACTTGAAAACGCGATAAAATTTGAAATCGAAGGAAAACATAATTTTTTCCCAAACCGGGAAAAAATCATTCGCTTCAAAGTACAGGAGCCCTCGACACATTTATCTGAGGGAATAAATGTTTACTGCACAGTAATTCAAAAAGATATTATCGATCAACTTGTTGCTTTAACACTTGACCTGGGATTTAACCTTCGCCTGCTAACGGTAAATTCAATTGCCGTACATAATTATCTTTTGCAGACAGGCGTTCTC